>JANNHX010000154.1:0-14570 GCA_031404615.1 Chloroflexota bacterium | reverse complement strand
AGGTCGCCGCCCATCGCGCGGCAGAGTGCCCGGCTGGCGTACAGGCCGAGGCCCGAGCCCTCGCCGGATGGGCGGCCCGTCCCGCGCTCAAACCGGCCGAACAGCCGCTCGCGGTCCTCGTCGGGGACACCCGGCCCGTGGTCCGTGATCGTGACCAGGAGGTCCTTGGTCGCCGGGTCCAGCGCGACGATGGCATCGATCGGCGTCCGGCCGCCGTAGCCCACCGCGTTGTCGAGCAGCGCCCACAGGACCTGGTCCAGCTGGTCGCGGTCGCCGAGGGCGAGCCATCCCTCCGAGCGGTCCTCAAGGGTGAACGGCACGTCCGCCGCGCCCAGCGCCTCCCAGGTCCTGCGCACGCGGGACACGGGCGCGAACACCTCGAGGCGGGAGCGGAGGGCCCCGGACTCGATCCGGCTGACGGTCAGGAGCTGGCGGACCATGCGGCTGAGGCGGTCCGCCTGTTCGGTCATGATGTCGAGGCGCCGATCCGGACGCTCGACGGCGAGCTGCTGAGCGTAGCCACGGATGCTGGCGAGCGGGGTCTGGAGATTGTGCGAGACGCCGCGGAGGAAGTCGTCCTTCGCCTCGTCGAGGCTGCGCAGCCCGCGGTTCTGCGCCTCGACCCGCGCGAACAGCTGGGCGTTGCGGATCGCGGCCGAGACCTCGATCGCGAACAGCTCCAGGAGGTCCTGGTCGGCGCGCTCCCAGCGGCGGGTCGCGGACAGGTGCCCGGTGACGACGCCCATGGCCCCGTCGGCCAGGCCCAGCTCGGCGCGCACGGGGACCGGCTCGCCGGGCACGGCCTCCTCGAGCGGGACCTCCCGCGGGTCGACGAGGAGCACCTCGCAGTCGATCATGCCGAAGGCCGCCCGGGCGTCGTCCGCAGCCCGCCGCGCGATGGCGAGGGGCGGCTCGTCCAGGGGGATCGCCTGCAGCGCGTCCAGGAGCCGGCGCAGCTCGGTGTTCCGCCGGGCGAGGTCCCGGGCGAGGCGCGTCTGGCTCTCCGCGAGGCGGCTGATCTCGTCGTCGCCAGGGATCTCCACGCTGCCAGACCCGTCACCCGCCGAGACCTGGTCCACCGAGCGGATGAGCGCACGGAGCGCGCTGCCGAGGCTGGCGGAGAGCGCCGTGGCGAGCACGACGCCCAGGACCACCGAGACGGCGATCGCGAGGAGCAGGGCGCGCGCGACGGCGTCGTCCGTCTTGGGCTCGAGGCCCGCCAGCAGCAGCACCACGCCGCCGAACCCGGCCACCGGGATGACGGCCGCCGCCACGAGGCCCAGCGTGAGCTTCGTCCGGAAGCCCGGGCCGCTACCGCGGTAGGCGGCCATGGCGAGGTCCGGGTCGTGGCCCGAGTCGGTCACGGCGGCACCGCGTCAGGTGGCCGGGGTGCCGGCGGAGACCAGGCGATAGCCGATGCCGCGCACGGTGAGCAGGTGGGTGGGCCTGTTGGGGTCAACCTCCACCTTCTGGCGCAGCCGGCGCATCGTGACCCAGACGTAGCTCGGGTCCGCGTCCTCCGTGTCCGCCCAGCCGCGCACGAGGAGCGTCTCGGTCGTGACCGTCTGGCCCAGGTTCGCGGCGAGCGCGTAGAGCAGGCGGGACTCGGTCGGCGTCAGCGCCACGGTCACGCCGTCGACCTCCGCCATGCGCCGGTGCAGCTCGAGCGCGAGCTTGGGACCGAGCTCCAGGCGCTGGCGCGGGACACGGTCGCCGATGCGGCGGATGACGCGCTGGACCCGAGCCCGCAGCTCCGGGTAGTGGTAGGGCTTGGTGACGTAGTCCTCGGCGACCTCGTCGAGGAGGTCGGCCTTAGAGTCGGCGGTGTCGATGGCGGACAGGACGATGATCGGCAGGTCCGCGCGGGCCTTGACCTCGCGCGCGAGCGTCAGCCCGTCCATGCGCGGCATGAGCATGTCGATGATCAGGAGGTCCGGCCAGGCGTGGGCGAGCCGACGGAGGGCCTCGTCGCCGTCACGCGCGGTCTGCACCTCGTAGCCGTCGGCCCGCAGCTGCTCGGCGAGGATCACGAGCAGGTTCGGGTCGTCGTCGACGATGAGGATCCGCGGCGTCGTCACGCCGTAGGCTCCGGGGCCGCCGTGCAGCATGGCGCGAGGATAACAGCGGGGATCGATGGATCAACGGCAGGTCCGTGGCTCGGGTGGGTGCCGGGCCGGGGCGCCGGGCCGTGGCGCCGGGTCGGCGTGGGGCCTGCGCCTCGCCGATACACTTGCCCGCGATGTCGGACCTGCCCATCCGCCCCTACGAGCGCCAGCCCTCCGCGTACCACCCGTGGGACCCGCGCATGGCCGACGTCGCGCGCAACCTCGCCCGGCTGATCGCGTCCGCACGCCCCGGCACCGGTGCGGAGCACGTCGGGTCGTCCGCCGTCCCGGGCCTCGCCGGCAAGAACGTCGTTGACCTGGGGATCGAGGCGGACCCGGACGAGATCCCGCTGCTCGTCGAGGCGCTCCTCTCGCTCGGGTTCGGGCCGCAGGGCGGCCTCGCGCCGTTCCCGCCCACCCGCCCGATGCTCACCGGCAACGTCATCCACGACGGGACGTCGTTCCGGATTCATTGCCACGTGGTGCCGCCGGCGCGCGGGGAGCTAAGCGAGCTCGTCGCGTTCCGCGATGCCCTCCGCGCCGACCCCGACCTGCGCGCGGCCTACGCCGCCGCCAAGGGGGAGATCGTCGCGGCGGCGCCCGACGGCGACGCGAACCTGATGTACACGGCGATCAAGGGCGGCTTCGTGGGGGACGCGCTGTACCGGCTGGGGATCCGTCGCGGTCCCGCCGATGCGCCCCTGCCCCTCGCGCCCGGCGCCACGATCGGCGTCCTGGGCGGCGGCCAGCTGGGGCGGATGCTCGGGTTCGCCGCGCGGGCGATGGGCTACCGGCTGATCGCGCTCGATCCCGATCCCGCATGCCCCACGGCGGCCGTCGCGGACGAGATCATCGTGGGCCGCTATGACGACGTGGACGCGGCCCGCCGGCTCGCCTCGATGAGCGACGTCGTGACCTATGAGCTGGAGCACGTCGGGCTCGAGGCTGCGATGGCGGCGGGGGAGATCGCGCCGCTGCGGCCGGGGCTCAGCGCGCTGCGCGCCACCCAGGACCGGCTCGCGGAGCGGCGCTTCATCCGCTCCCTCGGGGAGCACGTCGCCCCGTGGCGCGAGGTCCGCGGGATCGCGGAGGCCGAGGCTGGCGCCGACGCGCTGGACTACCCGTGCCGGCTCAAGCTCCCGCTCGGCGGGTACGACGGGCGGTCGCAGGTCCGGGTCACGGCACGCGGCGACGTCGCTGGTGCCGTGACGGCCCTCGGGGGCGCTGATGGGCGGCCGCTGCTGCTCGAGCGCGAGATCGACTTCGAGGCGGAGCTCTCGGTCGTGTGCGCGCGCGACCGCACGGGCCGCACGCTCGCGTTCCCGCCCTCGCGCAACGTCCACGACGCCGGGATCCTGGCCGAGAGCGTCGCGCCCGCGCCGATCCACCCGGTGATCGTGAACGACGCCATCGAGGTGGCCGACAGCATCGCCCGCGGCCTGGATCTCGTGGGTGTGCTCACCGTCGAGCTGTTCCAGCTCCGGGGCGGCGGGCTGATGATCAACGAGCTGGCGCCGCGCGTGCACAACTCCGGGCACTGGTCGATCGAGGGCGCGGCGACGTCGCAGTTCGAGCAGCACCTGCGCGCGATCCTGGGGCTGCCGCTGGGCTCCGCCGCGCCGCACGGCGTGACGGCCATGGTGAACCTGCTGGGCACGGGCCCGGACCGCGACGCGCGGCTCGCGGGGCTGCCGGCCGCGCTCGCGGACCCGGGCGCCCACGTCCACGTCTACGGCAAGCGCCGGGTCTTCGAGCGGCGCAAGATGGGCCATGTGACGGTCGTCGGGCGAGACGCGGACGAGGCGCTCGGACGCGCCCGGGCGACTCGCGCGGCGCTGAGCTGGGAGGAGTGAGCAGGGTGGGCGAGACGGCTCCTGGACCGCGCGTCGGCATCGTCGGCGGCAGCCGGTCCGACTTCCCGGTGCTCGAGAAGGCCGTCGCGGTGCTCGATGCGCTGGGCGTGTCCTGCGAGCTGCGGGTCGTGTCCGCGCACCGGACGCCGGACCATCTGTTCCGCTACGCCGAGACGGCGCGCGATCGCGGCATCTCGGTCATCGTCGCGGGCGCAGGCGGGGCGGCGCACTTGCCCGGGATGCTCGCCGCGAAGACGTCGCTGCCGGTCATCGGCATTCCGATCCCAACCCAGCACCTCGGCGGCCTGGACTCGCTGCTCTCGATCGTCCAGATGCCGCGCGGGATCCCGGTCGCGACGGTCGCCATCGGCAACGCGGACAACGCGGCGCTGCTCGCGGTCTCGATCCTGGCGCTGTCCGATCCCGGGCTGGCCTCGCGGCTGGACGCATACCGGGCGGCGCAGACCGCGTCGGTGATGGACGACGAGTCCAACGCGGAGCCCCTGCCGGGCTGATCGCTGCGGCCCGGTGAGGCGCTGCGGCCCGGTGAGGCGCTGCCGGCCGCCCCCTGAGTTTCCTGTGGATCGATTCGGGGGTGCTGCTGCACGGCTCGGGCGCTGAATCGCCAGGAACCGGCTCGAGCCACGCTCGCGACCCCGCGTTCTGATGCACAGGAGACTCACGGGGTCAGCGGAGAGGGCCACAGGAGGGTCAGCGGAGGAGGCCGCGGGCTCGCCGAGGCGCTCAGGCGGTCGAGGCGCTTAGGCAGCCGCCGCGAAAGCCGCTTCGCTCGCCCGCTTCGCGGCGCGCGCCCGCTCCCCGAGGTGTGCCGCGAGGTCGACGATCGTCTTGAGCACGACCATCACGACCAGTGCCCCGATCTGCGCGCCGATGATGGCCACCGCAAACGCCCCGAAGATGATCGTCAGGTGGAGGATCACGACCCGCGCGTAGGGCGCCCCCATCTCGGCCGCGGCGGAGGACGTACGGTACTCGCCGCCCAGGAGCCAGTTCACGATGAAGCTGATGCCGTGGCTCACGAGCATGACCAGGGCCGCGAACAGCACGACCCGGCCGTCGGGGCCGGCCATCCCGCCGCCGGCCGCCGCGGAGAACATCATCGGCAGGGCGGTCCAGACGAAGATCCCGTGGACGACCCAGAACATCCCGTAGTGGACACAGAAGAACGGGACCATGAAGACCTTCGCGGCGGCCGGGCTGAGGATCGGGGTCACCGCGCCGGACGGGCTGGCCGGCAGGGGCGCCGGTGGCGGACCCGGCGGTGGCGGACCCGGCGGTGCCACGGCCCCGTAGCGCGCGGACGGTGCCACGGCCCCGTAGCGCGCGGAAGGCGGCGGCGCGGCGGCACCATTCTGGGCGGCACCGTCTCCGTCGCCACCGTTTCCGGCGCCAACTCCGGCCGCTGGTCCCGTCGTCGCGATCGCGCGCGGCCCCTCGTTCCCGGCCGTGAGGATGCGCCCGACCGCGTACATCCCCACGACGCCGTTCTCGGCCCAGTAGATCGCGACCAGCGTCGCCAGGTCCCACCCGAGGAGCAGCACGCCCAGGAGCGGCACGGCGTTGGCGGCCACCAGCGCCGCGATCGCGACGGGCGATGCCGTCGCGGCGCGCTGGAGCGTCAGGAAGCGGCTCACGAGGGCGCAGCGTATCGCCCCCGCGGCCCGGGCGGATAGACTCGGGGACGGATGGACGACGAGCGCTGGGAACGGGGCATGCCCGTGCTGGACCGCCAGGCGGTGCCCGCACCCGTGGGTGACGCCGCCCTCCCGCCCAGCCTCCGCGGCCTGCCGCCACGCAGCGTGCCCGAGACGAAGCCGACGCCGCTCCAGAAGCACTTCGTCCTGGTCTCGGCGCCGGCGCTGGTTTTCGGCGCGATCGCGATCACGGCGCTCGAGCTCGGCGCCGGGTTCGGCAGCCCCATCGTCAAGCTGTGCGTCCTGCTCGCGGCGCCGCTGCTCCTGGTCACGACGGCCGATGCCGCGCTCCGGATCTGGCGCTCGGCCTGGGCATGGATGCCGGTCAACCGCGGCCGCGGGCTCTTCCGCCTCACCTGGCTCGTCGTGGCGGCGGTGCTGTTCGCCCTGGTCATCGTCGCCGTGCTGCTGGTCCTGGGGGCGACATGACGCAGGAGCGGGCCCTGACCGATGGCGAGCGCAGGCTCCTCGCCTCCCGCGGGCGCGGGCGCGACGGCCGCTCGACCGACGTGGCCTCGGGTCGCGGCGCGCCGCGCTGGGTTCTCCGGTCGCTCAACTTCTGCGCCCGTTGCGGGACGGAGCTCGTGGCCGGAGTCCCGCCGGAGGAGCATCGCGAGCGCATGGCCTGCCCGGCCTGCGGGTTCGTCGCCTACGTCAATCCGCGGCTCGTCGTCACGACCATCCCGGTCACCGACACGGGCGAGGCGGTCCTGATCCGCCGCGGGATCGAGCCCGGCTACGGCTCCTGGGCCCAGCCCGGCGGCTTCCTCGAGGTCGACGAGACCGTGACCGAGGCGGCCGTCCGCGAGACGCTCGAGGAGACCGGCCTGCTCGTCGAGCCAGGCGAGCTCGTGGGTCTCTACTCGCGGCTCGAGGCGGCCGTCGTCACGCTCGTCTTCGAGGCGCGCATCATCGGCGGCGAGGTCCGCGAGACCCCGGAGGCCCTCGAGGTCCGGGCATTTGCGCCGGCCGCCATCCCGTGGGCCGGGGTGGCCTTCAAGACGAGCTACTTCGCACTGCGGGACTGGGTCGAGACGCGCCACCCGGGCGTCCCGCTGCCGACGGCCTTCCACGGCCTGGAGTCCTTCTAGGCCCCACGGCCGTCAGGCTGGGGGCGTCTTCGGATCTGGCCCGCCCGCGATCGCCCCGGGTGCGGCCGTCGCGCCGGGAGCGGCCGCGTCCGCCCGGCTCGTCCCTCGACCGAGCGGGCTCCCGGCGTCGGCCAGGTCCCCGTAGGCCCGTCGCCGCAGGCCCGTCGTGATCCCCGTCTGCTCCGGGCCCGAGACGCCCATGCGGGCGAGCGCGGCGCGGGCGAGCTCCAGGGCCGCCTCCACCTCGGGATCGGCGAGGCGTGCGACGCCAAGGCCGCGCATCGAGGCGATCTCCGCCCGGCCGCGCGCCCGGGCCCCGATCGTGAGGCGCGGGTTCAGCGCCCGTGCCCGCTCCACGGCGAGCGTGGCCGTCATCGGGTCGCCGATGGCGACGACGAAGAGCCTCGCCCGTTCCAGCCCCGCCCTGGCAAGGATCGCGCGGCTCGCGCCGTCGCCGAAGAGCGTGGCGGCTCCCAGCTCCGCCGCCTGGTCAAGCGCCCGCTGGTCGCGGTCCACGACGATGCACCGGAACCCGCGGGCCCGCACCGCGCGGATCACGACCCGGCCGACGCGACCCGCGCCCAGCACCACGACCGCGAGCCGGTCCTCGTCGGCGACCCGCGCCAGCTCGCCGCGCGTGGCCGGCCCGTGTCCCGCGATCGGGGGCTCCACGGCCGGCGTGATCCGTTCCAGGCGCGCCGCGAGCGCGGCGCCGGCGCGCACGATGGCCGGCGTCAGGACGATCGAGAGGACCGCCGTCGCGAGGACCAGGTTGTAGGCCCGTGCGTCGATGAGGTCCACGTCGAGCGCCTGCCTGGCGAGCAGGAAGCTGAACTCGCCGACCTGGGCCACGCTCGCCCCGAGCAGGATCGCGCTCCGCGTCGGCAGGCCGAGCCCGCGTCCCAGGAGCGCCGACGCGCCGGCCTTGACCAGCATCGCGACCGCGAGCAGGGCGAGCACCGCCACCGGATCGCGCAGGATCGCCGCCGGGTCCAGCAGCATCCCGACCGAGACGAAGAACAGGACGGCGAACAGGTCGCGGAACGGGATGATCTCGCCGGCCGCCTGGTGCGAGAGGTCCGACTCGCTGACGATGATCCCGGCCACGAAAGCGCCCAGCGCCAGCGACAGCCCGAAGACGGCGCTCGAGAGAAGCGCGGCGAGCAGCGCCGTCGCGAACACCGAGAGCAGGAACAGCTCCGGCGACCCGAGGCGGCTGACGGACCGGAAGAGCCACGGCAGGACCCGTGTCCCGACGAGATAGGCCAGCGCGAGGAACGCTGCCGTGCGGAGCAGCGCGAACGCCACGGGCGCAAGCGACCCGTCCCCGGCGAGCGGTTCCAGCAGCGCGATCAGCAGGATCGTGGCCAGGTCCTGGACCACCATCCAGCCGATGGCCGCGCGCCCGTGGAGGCTGTCCATCTCGCCACGCTCGACGAGCATCTTGAGGACCACGAGCGTGGAGCTGATCGCGATGGCCGCGCCAACGACGACCGCAGCGAGCGGGCTCAGCCCGAGCGTGATCGCGACGATCGCCCCCACGATCGCGGTGATCACGATCTGCGCGATAGCCCCCGGCAGCGCGATCCGCCAGACCCGCCGCAGCTCGTGGAGCGAGAACTCCACGCCCAGGGCGAACAGCAGCAGCACGACGCCCAGCTCGGCGAGCTGCCCGATCTCCTCCGCACCGCCCACGAACCCCGGCGTGAACGGCCCGATGATCACGCCGGCAGCGATGTAGCCGACGATCGGCGGCTGGCGCAGGCGCACCGCCACGACCCCGCCGAGCAGGGCGAGCCCGACCGCAACCCCGAGATCCAGGATGAACCGGAGCTCGGGTGAGACGGCGAGCGTGATCTCCGGGAAGACAGGCACTGTGGCCATTATCGGGTGGGCGGGTTGGCCTACGATCAGGCCATGCACTCCACCGCCTCGTCCCGGATCCGCGGGCACCCGCTCGAGCGGATGATGCACGCGCTGGCCGAGGCCATCCGGGGGCGTCACGTCCGGACCTGGATCATGGCGGTGCTCGCCGTGACGGTGATCGGCACCGCCGGCTACAGCATCCTGTTCCGGTGGCCGATCGAGGACGCGGTCTACATGACCGTGATCACCCTCACGACCGTGGGCTTCCGCGAGGTCCACGAGCTGGTCGGGTTCCCGGAGCGGCTGTGGACGATGTTCCTGGCCGTCTCAGGCGTCGGGATCATCTTCGGGTCCATCGGCATCGTGGCCGAGACGATCATCAGCGAGGCCGCGAGCGGCCGGCGGGAGGCGAAGCGGATGCGGGAGGCCGTCGAGGCCCTGGGTGACCACTACATCGTCTGCGGGTACGGGCGCGTCGGGAGCACCGTGATCCGCGAGCTCGAGCACACTGGCCAGCAGTTCGTCGTCATCGACGTCCACGCGCCGTCCCTCGAGCGTGCGGCCGCGGACGGACACCTCGTCGTCATGGGCGACGCCACCGATGACGAGACCCTGCGCGCGGCCGGCGTCGAGCGGGCGCGGGGCCTGATCACGACCGTCGACTCTGACGCCAACAACGTCTACATCACGCTGTCCGCCCGGGCGATGAACCCGCAGCTGTTCATCGTGGCCCGGGCAAGCGCGGTGGGCGCGGAGGCGAAGCTGCACCAGGCCGGCGCGAACCGGATCGTCTCGCCCTACACGATGGCCGGGCGGCGGGCCGCGGAGCTGGCGATCCGGCCGCGGGTGGCTGACTTCATCGATGCCGCGCTGTCGCACGGCAACCTGTCCTTCTCGCTCGAAGAGGTGGAGGTCACCGCGGATAGCCCGCTCCTGGGCGTGACCGTGGGACAGCTGCGGGACGACGGGGTCATCACGCTGGCGATCCTCCAGCCGGACGGCGCGTACGAGGCGAACCCGCCCGAGGATCGCGCGCTGCGCGCGGGCGAGAACCTCATCACGTCGGGCTCGACCGAGGCCCTCTCGGCGCTGCGCGCCCGGGCGTAGCGACCGGGTCAGCCGGCCTTCGCGGACTCCGTCTCGGCGGCCGCCATGGCGGCGCCGACGATCCCGGCGTCGTTGAGGAGCCTGGCCGGGACGACCGCGGCCCGGACGGTCAGGCGCGGCACGAACCGCTCCGATCGCTTGGACACGCCGCCGCCGATGATGAACAGCCTGGGCGAGAACAGCTTCTCAATGGCGAGGAGGTGCTCGTCGAGGTCGAGCGCCCAGGCCTTCCAGCTGATGGCGCGGCGCAGGCGGGCGGCCGCGGCGGACCGGCGCTCCGCGTCCCGTCCGCGGATCTCCATGTGCCCGAGCTCGAGGTTCGGGACGAGCACGCCGTTGTAGAACAGCGCGGAGCCCGTGCCGGTGCCGAGCGTGATGAGGAACACGGTCCCGCGCTGCCCGACGCCCGCCCCGAAGCGCATCTCCGCCACGCCTGCGGCGTCTGCGTCGTTCACGAGGTGGACCGGCCGCCCGAGGACCCGCTCCATCGCGCCATCCGCGTCGAAGTCGACCCAGCCCGGGTCCACGTTCGCGGCACTCTTGGTCACACCGTCAATGACGACGGCCGGGAACCCGACGCCCACCGGCACCTCGGGCGAGAGCGTGACCTCGACCGAGATCTTCTTGATCATCCGCGCGATCGACGCGATGATCGCCGCCGGGGCGGAGGGCTGCGGCGTGGGCACGCGGTGGCGCGGGGAGATGAGCTCGCCCGTGTCGAGGTCGACGGCCGCCGCCTTGATCCCGCTGCCGCCCACGTCCACGCCGATGGCGATCCGCCGGTCGCCCGGGTCGACCCGGATGTCGCTTGTGTCGCCGGCCTTGTCCCACTCGCCGTCGACCGCCTTCTTCGCGAGCTTGGTGGCGAGGGCGGCGATCTTCTGGGTGGCCTTGGCGTCTGACGCGTCACTGCGGGCTGGCTTGCTGGTGCCGCCCTTCTCGGGCTCCTGGTTCAACGTGCGGCTCCTCGTGACCTAGTAGATGAAGGTCGTGTCCGCCGGGAACGTGAAGTCGAACGTGTCCGGCAGGAGCGCGGCGTTGGGCTGGTAGCTGGTCACGGTCGCCTCGCGCGTGACCTGGCCGCCGATCGACTCCTCGAGGCGCAGGATGGTGCCGTCGAGGCGGTCCACCGCGATCCGGACCGCGAAGTCCGGGCGGTCCGCGACGACCTCGACGGTGCGCGGGTGGTCGCACTCGAGGACGATCGCATCGCGGCCGGCCACCATGGTAGTCCCGGTCAAGCGGCAGCTCCCCGTCCCGAGGACGTTCTGGCAGTAGCCCGCGGGGTGGATGAACAGTTCGGGCAGCGTCTCCATCTGGAGCGGCGTCACCGAGTGGTACACCCGCGACGAGCCGGGGAGGTCCTTGCCGTCCGTGCCGCGGACGAGCGGTCGGGCCGGGCGCTTCGTTCCGACCTTGCGGCTCGAGACGTAGGCGCGGACCGTCTTGCCGTCGCTCAGCCAGAGCTCGTAGGCGCCAACGCCCTGGCCCGGGAACGAGGTGGTCACTCGGACCTTGCCCGGGTGCTCCAGGGCGACCTCGACCACGCCGAGCACCTCGCCGTGGGCGGTGAAGGCACGCTCCTCGATGCGCATGCGCAGGGTCCCGAACCGGAGCTCCGCGTCACGCATGAAGGTGAACAGGTCCGCGAGGGACGGGAGCTCGTCGCGCAGGGCGGCGACCTCCGGGCGGACGGGACCGGCGGCGGGAACGGGGAGGGACCCGGCGCGGTCCCAGACGCGGGTAGCGGACATGGCGCGGATTGTAACGGGCGCACCGCGGCCGCGGACAACCCGCCGGTACTGGCTTGCGGCGACTGTCAGTCCCCGGCGACGCGGGTTGAGCGCTGCGAGCACCGAAGAGGGCGCGAGTCGGGCTCTCGCCCTACAGTGGCGCCATGCATCGAACCGCCCGAACCATGATCGCCGCCCTCGGCCTCGCCGCGGGCGTCGGCCTCGCCGCCTGCGGCGGGAGCAGCGTGCCGACGCTCCCACCGGCCACCGCCGCGCCGCCCGCCTCGGCCGCCCCGCTGCCCAGCGTCGAGGATCCGACCCCCGTGGGCGGCCAGCCGGAGGCGCCCGGCGTCGTGATCACCGCGCTCAACATCGCCTTCGAGCCGCAGGCCGTGACGGTGCCCGCGAACGTGCCGCTGACCCTCGTCTTCGACAACAAGGACACCGGCATCCCGCACGACATCCAGATCTCGGACGCGAACGGCAACGTCATCGTGAAGAGCGAGATCATCAACGGGCCGCAGCAGCTCCAGGTCGCCGTGCCCGCGCTCGCCCCCGGGGCCTATCCGTTCGTGTGCGTCGTGCACCCGAACATGACCGGGACGATCACGGCCCAGTAGTCGGGTCGCCAGGGTTCCGGGGCCGCGCGTCGCACGACCCTGATCCCATGCGCTGATCAGCCCCCGCCGGGACCCCCGCCCAAACCGGGCTCGGTCATCTTGAGCGGGTCCAGCAGCTCGTCCAGCGTGTCGGCCGGGATGCCCTTCTCGAGGGCGATCTCGCGGATCGTGCGCCCGGACTTGAAGCCCTCCTTGGCCATCGCAGCCGCGGCGTCGTAGCCAAACTCCGGCGCGAGCGCCGTCGCGAGCATCAGCCCCTGCTCCACGAGCTGCGGCCCGCGCTCCGTGGCCTTGAGGCCCTCCACGAGCTTCACTCGGAAGTTGCGAGCGGACGCCGCGAGCAGTGAGATGGACTCCAGGAGCGCCTGCGAGGTCACCGGCATCATGACGTTGAGCTCCAGGAACGAGCCGGTCTGCCCGAAGGCGACGGTCGCGTCGTTGCCGATGACGCGGGCGACGACCATCGTCAGGCTCTCCACGATGACCGGGTTCACCTTGCCCGGCATGATCGAGGAGCCCGGCTGCGTCTCCGGCAGCGCCAGCTCCGCGATGCCTGCGCGCGGGCCCATGCCCATGAACCTGATGTCGGACGCGATCTTCCAGAGGCCGAGCGCGATCGCCCGCACGCCGCCGTGGGCCGCGATCGCCGCGTCCAGGGTCGCCTGGGCGTGGAAGTGGTTCGGCGTCTCGCGGACGAGCAGGCCGGTGAGCTCGGAGAGATGGCCGCAGGCGCGTGCCGCGTACTCCGGGTGGGCGTTGATCCCGGTCCCGACCGCGGTGCCGCCGAGGGGCACGGTGAGCAGCTCGTCGCGAGCGGCCTGGGCCCGGCGGATCGCCTCCTCCACCTGGCCCGCGTAGCCCGCGAACTCCTGCCCGAGGCGGATCGGCGTCGCGTCCTGGAGGTGGGTGCGCCCGGTCTTGACGATGCCCCAGAACTCGTCCGCCTTGGCGGCGAGCGCGCGCTGGAGCTCGATGAGGGCCGGGATCAGCTCCTCCTCGATGGCGATGGCGCCCGAGAGCTGGAGCGCCGTTGGCACGGTGTCGTTGCTGGACTGGCACTTGTTGACGTCGTCGTTGGGGTGGACCTTGGCCCCGCCCAGGCGCGCCGACGCGAGGTGGCTGATCACCTCGTTCATGTTCGTGTTGGTGCTGGTACCGGAGCCCGTCTGGTAGACGTCGATGGGGAAGTGCGCGTCGTAGCCGCCCTCGGCGACCTCGCGCGCGGCGGCGGCGATCGCCTGGGCCTTCGCGGCATCCAGGAGCCCCAGGTCCTGGTTCGTCTCCGCGGCGGCCAGCTTCACGAGCGCGAGCGCCCGTAGGAAGCGGCGCGGCATGCGCTGCCCTGAAATGGGGAAGTTGAGGACGGCGCGCTGGGTGGAGGCGCCGTAGAGGGCGTCCGCGGGGACCTCCATCTCGCCCATGGAGTCCCGCTCGACGCGGGTGGCCGCAGTGGGAGTCGTGTCGGTGCTCATGGCGGCGATGGTAGTGCGGCTCGCGCCGGGGCGAGAGGGGCCTGATGGCCCGACGCGGGTCAGGACCCCGCGGCGCAGCCCTGCGGCAGGTCGCCGCGGGCAGTCCTGTCCAGCGTCTCCGGGCGCGACAGCGCGGCCCGAGGGCGTCGCCCTGGGCCGCGCCGGGTCTCGGGGCCGGTCCCGGAGGGGAGCCGGCCACCGAGTGTGGGAGGTGGTGCTACAGGTACGGGGTCACGCGCGACCAGGGACGGACGTCATCGTCATCGTCATCGTCATCGTCGTCATCTTCATCGCGGTGAGCGGAGACGACGATGTTGCCCGAGACGAGGTTGGCGGCGACGGTGTAGACGATCCTGCCCGCCGAGTTCCTGACGGTGACCTCGAGGCGGTCTCGAGTGACGACGGTGGCGCTGCGGGCGCCGTTGTCGATCGCCTTGGCCGTGTAGGTGTAGCCGGTGCGACCATTCCACCTGGCGGTGCCGGTCCAGGTCGCCTGGCTGCCGATCCGCACGAAGGTGCGCACCGTGGCGGTCTTGAGCGACACGTACCTGCCGCTGAGGGCCAGCTCGCCCTCACGCTTGAACCCGTCGGACTTGACCTCGAACTGGAACCTGACGGCTCTAGTGCCTGTTCCGACCACACCGGATCCGGTGGCCTGGCCGGCCGTCGCCGGGACGGGGGTCGGCGTGGGGGTCGGCGTGGGGGTCGGCGTGGGGGTCGGCGTGGGGGCCGGCGTGGGGGTCGGCACGGGCGTCGGTGCGACCGTGGGCACCGGGGTCGGCGCGATGGTCGGCACGGGCGTCGGTGCGACCGTGGGCACCGGGGTCGGCGCGATGGTCGGCACGGGCGTCGGCACAGGCGTCGGGACCGGCGTCGGCGCGATGGTCGGCACGGGCGTGGGCACAGGCGTCGGGACCGGCGTCGGCGCGATGGTCGGCACGGGCGTCGCGGCGAGAGAGGACAACCGCAACTCAGAAATGGACTGGACGGTCGGGGGCTCGGGAGACG
>JANNHX010000153.1:0-2263 GCA_031404615.1 Chloroflexota bacterium | reverse complement strand
CGGGCGTATGCGATGCGGGACAGCGGCACGCGCACGACCTCGCCTTCATGGCTTTCAGCCTGCCTGGCGCGATGAACAGGACGCACCGGCCGCCGTGAAGGGCGAGCTGGTCCTGGGCCTCGGCGATGGTCGCACGGACCTCGGCGACGCCCGACATGACGGCCGACACGGTCCGGAACTCGGCGCCGACGGCATCCGCGAGGAGCCGGGCGAGCGACGTCTTGCCGGTGCCGGGCGGGCCCCACAGGAGCATCGACGCGAGATGGCCGCGGGAGACGGAGCGGCGGAGTGGCCCGCGCTCGCCGACGAGGTGTGCCTGGCCCACGAACTCCTCGAGCGTGCGCGGCCGCATCCGCGCAGCCAGGGGCTGCCGCTCGGGCGGGGGCTTGAACAGGGCTTCGGGGCGAGCGCCGGTGATGGCGCGCCGGGCGGGCATGCGGTCAGTCTACGGGGCCCGAAGCCCCGCGGCCGTCAGCCGCCGATCGGGATGACCTTGGTGACGTCGATCAGGATCCAGAGCAGGATCAGGATGCCGATCAGGATGCTCGCGATCCGGATGATGTCCTTGACGTCGCGGGCGACGTAGGCGTACTCGTTCCTGGCCGCCATCGCCAGCGAGCGGGCGGGGGCCGGGGCGCTCTCGCGGGTGGTGCGGGTGCGGGTGCGGGTGCGGGCCTGCTCGGCCGCCTTCTCCTGGACCAGGAGCTCCGCCTCGAGCTGCGCGGCGCGCTCCAGCTCGGCCTCGGACAGACCGGCGGGCTTCGGCGTGGCGGCCGCGGTGCTCGCGGCGGCGGCCGGAGACGCGGGGCGCTTGTCGATGGGCCGGCGCCGGCCGGGGCGGACACTGCCGCGGGCGCGCTTCGCCATGGCGGGGTTCTGGCCTCCAAGATCGCGGGACGCCGCGGGCGCGGCACCGTCGGCGGCGAGGATACACCGGGTGCGCGCGAGGGCGGCGCGGACGAGTGCGTGGCAGGTGAGGACCGACTGCTATGCTCGGCCCCGCCCACACCCGGAGAGGACCGCATTGGACGATCTCACCTCGCTCGTGACCCAGTCGCTCGGCGCCATCATGCTGGCGCTGGCCGTCGTCATCCTCGCGCTGATCGTCATCGTCCTCGTGCTCATCCGGCGGATGTCGAAGCTCGACAAGCGGATCGCCCTGCTCACGGCCGACGGCAACGGCACGAGCCTGGAGTCCACGCTCGAGGCCCACATCGACAAGGTCTACGCGGTCGTTCGCGAGCTCGGCGAGGTCGAGGTCCGGATTGCCATCCTGGAGCGAGCCCAGCGGTTCGCGTTCCAGCGCCTTGGCCTCGTCCGCTACAACCCGTTCGAGGACACCGGCGGCAACCAGAGCTTCGCGCTCGCGCTGCTGGACGAGTTCGGCGACGGGTTCATCGTGAGCAGCCTGCACACGCGCAGCGCGACGCGGGTCTACGGCAAGGCGATCATCAGGGGCAAGGCCGAGGCGGCCCTGTCCGGCGAGGAGGCCGAGGCGCTCAAGATCGCCCTCGCCTCGGGACCGGGTTCCGCGAAGGCCTGATCCCCATGCGACCCGTGACACCCGAGCTGGCACGGGCTCGCCCCATCCTCGCGTCGTGCCTTCCCATCGACGCGTCCGCGCCCTCCATCCCGCAACCGCCTCTGCGGCTGACCCGCGCCCGGCGCGTCGCGTGAGGCGCCGCCCGCGCAACGGGGAGCCAGAGCCGCTGGTCCAGATCCCGGTCTGGGGCCCCGCCGAGGCACCGGTCGAGGCCGGCCCGGCGTCCGAGGACACCGGGCAGCTGCTCGACGGGCTGAACCCGGAGCAGCGCAGGGCCGTGACGCACGGCGACGGGCCGCTGCTTGTGGTCGCCGGCGCCGGCACCGGCAAGACGCAGGTCATCACGCGGCGCATCGCCTGGCTCATCGCCACCAAGCGCGCCCGGCCGTCGGAGATCCTCGCGCTCACGTTCACGGACCAGGCCGCGGATGAGATGCAGACGCGGGTGGACCAGCTCGTCCCGTACGGCTACACGGACACGGCCATCGCGACCTTCCACGCCTTCGGGGACCGGCTCGTCCGGGAGTTCGCGCTGGAGCTCGGGCTGCCCTCGGACGTGCGGGTGTTCTCACGCCCGGAGACGGTCGTGTTCCTGCGCGAGCACGTGTTCGAGCTGGACCTCGAGGAGTACCGACCGCTGGGCACCGCTTCCGCGTGTCGCCGCGGTCCGATCGAATGGGTTATCGACTTGACGGCGCGGGTGTCGGTCACCTTCCTGAC
>JANNHX010000152.1:0-2356 GCA_031404615.1 Chloroflexota bacterium | reverse complement strand
GGACGACAGCAGCGAGCAGATGAGCGTCGTGAACAACCCGGAGGATCCGTCGGCCGGCACTCGGCAGGTCCCGTTCTCGCGGGTCGTCTACATCGAGCGCGACGACTTCATGGAGGAGCCGGCGCCCAAGTTCTTCCGACTCTCGCCCGGGCGCGAAGTGCGGTTGCGCAACGCGTACTTCGTGACGTGCCGGTCGGTCGTGAAGGATTCCGAGGGGCGCGTCGTCGAGCTCCGGTGCACCTACGATCCACTGACGCGAGGCGGGGATTCACCGGACGGGCGCCGGCCGAAGGCCACGCTCCACTGGGTGTCCGCGGCGCACGCGATCCCGGCCGAGGTGCGCCTGTACGACCAGCTGTTCGCGCGACCGGACCCGGGGTCAGAGGGTCGGGACCTCCTGGAGGACCTCAGCCCGCAATCCGAGACGGTGCTCACGGGGGCGCTGCTGGAGCCGTCGCTGGCCGACGTGCCGGTGGACGAGACCGTGCAGTTCGAGCGGCTGGGCTACTTCTGCGTGGACACCGATTCCGTTCCCGGGGCGCCGGTGTTCAACCGTACGATGACGCTCAAGGACACGTGGGCGAAGGTGCAGGCTCGGGGGTAGGAACGGCGCTTGCGAGACGTCCCTCGAGCGCCGCCCTGGCCTTGACCTGCCGGTACAGCTGGTCCGGGATGTCGATGGTTGCTTTCATGCTTCCTGTATAGCCGTATCGGCTGCGGGACGCAACCCGCCACGCGCTCGATCGCTGCTCGTGTGTCAACCCGCCGTCGGGTCTAACACCCGCACGCCCGTGGCGACCACATCGCGGACGTTGCGGGTCACGAGCACCAGGTCGTGGACCAGCGCGGTGGCCGCGAGGAGGCCGTCGATCGTCGGGACCGGGTCAGGCACGTTGAGCACACCCCAGCGATCCGCGACGGCGGCGTCGACAGGGAGGATCCGGTCAGCGAACCCGTCCGCGAGGCGGCCGAGCCAGTGCTCCAGCGCCATCGCCGATGCAGCATCGCGCCGCCGGATGGACTCGATCCCGCGACGGACCTCGCCCATGACCAGCACGCTCGTGTAGAGCTCCTCCGGGCGTGCCGACGCATACCAGGCCCGCGCGCCCGAGTCAGCGCGTTCGCCCTTGCGCAGCTCGGACAGGACATTCGTGTCGACGAGCCAGCTCACGGGACGCGCCGCGGGAGGTCCCGGCTCGGCGCGAAGTCCTCGTCCGCGCCAACGTCCGGCATCGAGCCCAGCAGCCCCTTGAAGGCCTCGGCCCCGGTGTCGCCCACCAGGACCTGGCGGAGGATCTCGCGGTGCTCCGCCTCGGCCGACCGGCCGTTGCCGGCGGCACGCTGCTTGAGCGCCCCGACGATGGACGGGTCGACGTTGCGCACGATCAGCTGGCTCACGCTCTCACCTCTGCTATCAATGCTAGCAGAGCAGGGTTTAGGGTGGTCGTCGCCAGCATAGGCAGCGGCGCTCACCCGGCACTCGACGGCACGTGCCGGCGGCTATGCTCGCGGCGCGATGCCCGCCTTCCCATTCGACTTCCGCATCCGCACGCCCGATGGGCCGCTGGGCCGGGCCGTCGCATCCGCTTGGTACGCGCGGGGCACGATCCCCTACCGGCGCGAGAAGGTGGCACCCACGGGCTCGACCGTCGCGGTCATCGTGCTGGGCGACCCGATCATCGAGACCGCCGGCGGGCCCGGGTCCGTGCCCATGCGAGCAGAGCGCGGGTTCCTCATCGGGCCCCACGACCGGCCGGTCACCAACGAGCCGACGGGCGAAACGTTCGCACTGGGCATCGTGACGACACCCGTGGGCTGCCGGGCGGCGCTGGGGCTCGATCCGGCGGCGGTCGCGGGGCGCGTGGTGGACCTGACGTCGGCGTGGGCGCCGGCGGCCGGGCTGCGGGACGGGCTCCTGGCCCTTGCCGATTCCGGATCTGACAGGGACCCGGACCCCGAGGCCATGCTGGACCTCCTGGTCGCGCAGCTCGCCTGGGACCTGGACCTCGACGTTGCCGGCCTCGACCGCTGCGAGCGTAACGTCGCGATGCTGGCCCACGACCCCGCCCGGCCGATCGCGGAGATCGCCGTCGCGGTGGGCGTCTCGCACGGGCACCTTGACCGGGAGTTCACGCGCATCGTGGGGCTGTCGCCGCGCCGGCTGGCGAGGCTGCTCCGGGTTGAGCGGCTGCTCGAGGCCATCGACATCGGCGCCGACGTCGGGTGGGCGGACCTCGCCGCGGACCTCGGATGGGCGGACCAGTCGCACATGATCCGCGACGTCATGTGCTCAAAACCAACCGCTTCGACAGCGCCCTCGAACTAGAGCAGACCCTCATGCGATACGTGGCACTCT
>JANNHX010000151.1:0-3657 GCA_031404615.1 Chloroflexota bacterium | reverse complement strand
CGTGGGGCTATAGCTCAGCTGGGAGAGCGTCTGAATGGCATTCAGAAGGTCAAGGGTTCGAATCCCTTTAGCTCCACCAACACCCCGCTAACGCCGACAACCTGACCCCTCGCCGGGACCGGCGGGGGGTTTCGTCTATCTCCAACAGGGACGGATCCGTGACGACGACAGGCGACATCGAGTCCACCAGCGACGGCGCCCCCCGCGATCCGCGCGATCGCGTCGAGCGCTACCAGCCCACGGCCATCGAGCCCAGGTGGCAGGCCCGCTGGGCCGACCTCCGCCTCTACGACACGGACCTCGACGACCGCAGCAAGCCGCGGTTCTACCTGCTCACGATGTACCCGTACCCGTCGGGCGCGCTGCACATCGGTCACTGGTACATCAAGACGCCGACGGACGCGATCGCCCGCTACAAGCGGATGCACGGCTTCAACGTGTTCCTGCCGATCGGCTTCGACGCGTTCGGGCTGCCGGCCGAGAACGCGGCGATCAAGAACAACATCAACCCCCGCGACTGGACCATGGCCAACATCGAGAAGATGCGCGGTCAGCTGCGGAGCATGGGCGCCACCTTCGCCTGGGACCACGAGGTCGTGACCTGCGACCCCGAGTTCTACCGCTGGAACCAGTGGATGTTTCTCCAGTTCCTCAAGAAGGACCTGGCGTACCGCGCCGTCTCCCCGGTCGACTGGTGCCCCAACGACGGCACGCTCGCCCGCGAGCAGGTCGAGGGCACGGACCGCGTCTGCTGGCGCTGCGGCGCGAAGGTGGAGAAGCGCGAGCTGCCCCAGTGGTACCTCGGCATCACCGACTACGCGGATGAGCTGCTGGACTTCTCGGGCATCGACTGGCCGGAGCCGATCAAGGCGATGCAGACGAACTGGATCGGGCGGTCCACGGGCGCCGAGGTGGCCTTCACGACGGCCCCGTCCGCGCACCATGCCGGCGGCGAGGAGCTTCGGGTCTTCACGACGCGCCCGGACACGCTGTTCGGGGCGACATTCATGGTGCTGGCGCCCGAGCACGAGCTGGTCGCGACGCTGACCGCGCCAGAGCGCAAGGCCGAGGTGGACGCCTACGTGGCGGCCGCGGCCGCGAAGACGGAGATCGACCGCCTGTCGACCGACCGAGAGAAGACCGGCGTCGCCATCGGCGCGGACGCGATCAACCCGGTCAACGGGGCGCGGATCCCGATCTACATCGCGGACTACGTGCTGGGCACGTACGGCACCGGCGCGATCATGGCCGTCCCGGCGCACGACGAGCGCGACTTCGCGTTCGCCCAGGCGTTCGGGCTGCCGATCGTCCAGGTCGTGATGCCGCCGGACGGGGACCCGGAGGCTGACCTCGCGGCCGCGTTCACCGAGCACTCCCCCGACGAGGTGATGGTCAACTCCGGCCGGTTCACGGGTCGCAAGGCGACCGACGCATGGGGCGAGATCGTCGACTGGCTGGGCGAGCAGGGCAAGGGCGAGCCGGCGGTCACATACCGCATCCGCGACTGGCTGATCAGCCGCCAGCGTTACTGGGGCACGCCGATCCCGGTGATCCACTGCACCGACTGTGGCCCGGTGGCCGTCCCCGAGGCGGACCTGCCGGTCCTGCTGCCCGAGACCGTCGACTACCGCGGCTCCGGCGACAACCCCCTCACCCGCGATGAGGCGTTCCTGGCCGTCGATTGCCCGCAGTGCGGCAAGGCCGCGCGGCGCGAGACGGACACGATGGACACGTTCATCGACTCGTCCTGGTACTGGTTCCGCTACCTCTCGCCGCACTTTGCCGAGGGGCCCGTGGACGTGGACCTGGTCCGTGACTGGACGCCGGTCGACCAGTACACGGGCGGCGCCGAGCACGCGGTCATGCACCTGCTCTACAGCCGCTTCTTCACCAAGGCGATGCGCGACCTCGGGCTGGCGGACGCGCGTGAGCCGTTCCGCCGCCTGTTCAACCAGGGCCAGATCCTGGGCGCCGATGGCGAACGCATGTCCAAGTCCCGCGGCAACGTCGAGGACCCCGACGCGCTGGTGGCGCGCTACGGCGCCGACGCCGTCCGCCTGTACCTGATGTTCATGGGCCCGTGGGACCAGGGTGGCCCCTGGAGCGCCGGCGGCATCAGCGGCCCGGTGAAGTTCCTCAATCGAGTGTGGGCCCTCACGATCGACCCGCACGGCCGCGAGCCCGGCGACCAGACCGGCGGGGCGCTGCCGGCCGGCGAGGAGGAGCACGACGCGCGCGACAGGATGCGTGCCGCCGCCCACCGGACGCTGCGCGACGTCACCGAGGACTACGAGGGGTTCCGCTGGAACACGATGGTCGCGAAGCTCATGGAGCTCTCGAACCTGCTGGTCCGGTACCGCGGGACGTCCGTGGCCGGGCTGCCGGAGTGGGACGAGGCCGTCCGGCTGCTGCTCCTGATGCTGGCGCCCGCCGCGCCGCACATCACCGAGGAGCTGTGGTCACGCCTGGCCGAGGCCCGCGGCGAGGCGTGGGAGTCCATCCACGTCCAGCGCTGGCCGGTGGTGGACGAGGCCGCGATCGTCGAGCAGACCCGCGAGATCCCGATCCAGGTCAACGGCAAGCTCCGCGACCGGATCACGGTGCCGGCCGGCATCAGCGAGATCGAGCTCGAGCAGATCATCATGGCTCGCGACAAGGTCGTGGCAGCGATCGGCGAGAAGCAGGTCGCGCGGCTGATCCACGCCGGCGGCGGACGGCTGGTGAACATCGTCCTGCGGGGCTAGCTGCGGGGCGGCTCGGCGCCTCGGCGCTTGGCGGCGGCCCGCCGCTTGACGCCGACGGCGCTCCCGGGGACACTGGCGGCGAAGGGGAGTATCCCCACACGGTCCTCGGCGTCACCCCGGTCGTCCCCCTCGTGACCCGCTGCGGACGGGTCCGGCTCCGGCCGGACCGGGAGAGACCTTCGGCCCATCGCCGGAGGATTCCCCATGTCACCCGATCTCCTGCCCTGGATCCTGCTCGCGGTCGTCGTCGGGTCGATGCTCGCGCTCGACCTGCTCGTGCTGCACCGTGAGGCCAAGGCGGTCCCGTTCCGCGAAGCGGCCGCGTGGAGCGTCGTCTGGATCTCCATCGCCCTCGCCTTCGGCGGATTCGTGTGGGTCACGCGCGGCGGCGAGGCCGGCGGGGAGTACCTCGCCGGGTACCTCATCGAGCTCTCGCTCTCGGTCGACAACGTCTTCGTCTTCGCCCTGATCTTCGCTGCGTTCGCGGTCCCCGCCGCCTACCAGCACCGCCTCCTGTTCTGGGGAATCCTGGGCGCTGTCGTGTTCCGGGCCGCATTCATCGCCGCGGGCACCGCGATCCTCGATGCCGCGCACTGGGTGATCTACCTCCTGGGCGTGCTGCTGGTGGTGACCGGCATCCGGCTCGCCCGCTCCCGGGGCCACGCCGTGGACCCGGCGCGGAACCCCGTCCTGCGGCTGTTCCGGCGCGTCGTGCCCATGACCGATGCCTACGAAGGGCCCGCCTTCATCGTGCGCCGCGAGGGCCGGCGCCTGGCGACCCCGCTGCTCGCGGTGCTGGTCGCCATCGAGACCACCGACATCATGTTCGCGCTCGATTCGATCCCGGCCGTGTTCGCGGTGACGACGGACCCGTTCATCGTGTTCAGCTCAAACCTGTTCGCGATCCTGGGCC
>JANNHX010000150.1:0-1555 GCA_031404615.1 Chloroflexota bacterium | reverse complement strand
CCAACGAGGCGCTGCCGGAGATCCTGAAGGGCTGCGGGCGCGAGTGCCGCATCTACGGCTTGAGGTAGGCGTTGAAGACGCCGGCCTCGGTCACGGCGCGCAGCATGTCCGCCGCCTCGTCCGCGTTGCGGCCGAGAGGCTTGGTGCAGGCGACGGCCTTGCCCGCGGCGGCGGCCTTGCGCACGGCGTCGCGGTGCAGGTGGTTGGGCAGCGAGACGATCACGAGGTCCACGTCGGGATCCGCGAGCAGCGCCTCGACCGTCGCGTACACGTTGCCGCCGAACCGCGCGGCAAAGGCCTCGCGCCGCTCGGGGTTGGCGTCGCAGCTGGCGACCAGCTGTGCGTCGCGCACGTACCGCAGGCCCAGGGCGTGGAACTCGCCGATGAACCCGCAGCCCAGCATCCCGATGCGGACGGGCGTGCCCATCAGTAGCCGCCGGTCTCGGTGCCGGCCGCGGCCGGCGCGGCCTCGCCGGCCTTGCGGGCACGGAAGTCGAGGATCATCGCCTCGGTGGCCGTGGCGCCGATGCGCGTGACGCCCAGGCTCATGACGGCGATCAGCGCGTCGAGCGTGCGGACGCCGCCCGCGGCCTTGACCGCGACATGGGGCGAGGTGTTGGCGCGCATGAGGCGCAGGTCGTCGTGGGTCGCGCCCGACGGGGCAAACCCGGTGCTCGTCTTGACGAAGTCGCCGCCGGCGGCCTCGGTGAGGCGGCAGGCGCGGATCTTCTCGTCGTCGGTCAGGTAGGCGTTCTCGAAGATCACCTTGACGATGGCGCCGGCGGCATGGGCCACCTCGACCACCGCGCGGATGTCCGCCTCGACCTCCTGGTCGCGGCCGGACCTGAGGGCGCCGATCTTGAGCACCATGTCCAGCTCCGTGGCGCCGTCCGCGAGCGCCTGCCTGGCCTCGAAGACCTTGGTCTCGGTCAGGTGGTTGCCGTGCGGAAAGCCGATGGTGGTCCCGACCTTCACGTCCGTGCCGTCCAGGATCGCCTTCGCGCGCCGCACGTCGGCCGGGCGCACGCACACGGACGCGACGTCGTACTTCGCCGCCAGGCGGCAGCCGTCCTCCACGAACGCGTCGGTGAGCTCCGGGCGCAGCAGGCTGTGGTCGATGGTCTTCGCGATGTCGCGCTCGGTGAGATCGGCGATGGAGAGGGTCATGGGGGTGGAGCGGCTCCCGTGGATGCGTGGATCAGTGGCAGTAGGGGCGGAGGACGTCGCGGGCAATGAGGAAGCCCTGCTTGACCTTGTCAGCGGTGCCCTCGAAGCGGCGGTCCTCGTGCTCGATGATGCAGTCGCCCTCGTAGCCCTGGCGGTACAGCTCGCCGTGGACGACCCCCCAGTCGACGTCGCCGAGGCCGGGGATGCGCGGGACCTGCCAGCCCATGCCCATGCTGAACACGCCGCGCTCGTAGAGCCCGTCACGGTCGATCATGAGGTCCTTGGCCTGGTAGTGCAGGACGTGCTTCCCGAACTCCTTCAGGAAGCGCTGCATGTCGATCATCTGCAGGACCAGGTGGCTCGGGTCGAAGTTGAGCCCGATCGTCCC
>JANNHX010000149.1:0-1690 GCA_031404615.1 Chloroflexota bacterium | reverse complement strand
GGTTCCTGCCCGCCTCGGGCTTCGAGATCCGGCGCAGCGTGCCCCACGGCCACGTCGCGGCGGTGCTCGGGACCCTGCGCGCGATCGGGCTCGAGCGCCTGATCGATCCGCGCCGGAGCCGCGAGCGCGACCTCGTCGTCGGGATGATGGTCGCCCGCCTGGTCGCACCGGCGTCCAAGCTCGCCACCGCCCGGGGTCTGGCTGCCACGACCCTCGGTGACGTGCTCGGCATCACGGGCGCGAGCGAGGACGAGCTGTATGCCGCGCTCGACTGGCTGGGCGGACGCCAGGCCCGGATCGAGGCCCGCCTCGCGGCGCGCCACCTGGCGCCCGGCGGCCTCGTCTACTACGACCTCTCCTCCTCGTATCTCGAGGGGAGCCACTGCCCGCTCGCGAGGCTCGGCTACTCGCGGGATGGCAAGAAGGGCACCCTCCAGATCGAGTACGGCCTGCTCACCGACCCCGCCGGGCGACCGGTCGCGGTCGAGGTGTTCAGCGGCAACACCGGCGACCCTGCCACCGTGCCCCCGACGCTCGAGAAGCTGCGCGTCCGCTTCGGCCTCACCCGGGTCGTCCTGGTGGGCGACCGGGGGATGCTGACCTCGGCCCGGATCGAGACGCTCCGGGCCGCGGGGCTCGACTGGATCAGCGCCCTGCGGGGACCCGCCATCCGCACCCTCGCGCAGGGAGGCACCCTCCAGCTCGGGCTGTTCGACGAGCGCAACCTCGCCGAGATCAGCCACCCCGAGTACCCCCACGAGCGGCTCGTCGTGTGCCGCAACCCGGCCCTCGCAGTTGAGCGGGCCCGCAAGCGGATCGAGCTCCTCGCCGCGACCGAGGCGGCCCTTGCCAAGCTCGTCGCCCGGGTCGAGGCGGGGTCCCTGCGCGGCGCGGCCCGGATCGGCATCGCGGTCGGGCGGGTCATCGACCGGTTCAAGATGGCCAAGCACTTCGAGCTCGAGATCGCCGACGACCACCTCGGCGTCAGCCGGCGAGCCGATGCGATCGCGGCCGAGGCGGCTCTGGACGGCCTCTACATCCTGCGCACATCCGTGCCCGCGGAGAGGCTCGACGCGCCCTCCGTCGTCCGCAGCTACAAGCTGCTGGCTCGGGTCGAGCGGGCCTTCCGCGGCCTCAAGGCGGTCGACATCGCGATCCGCCCGATCCACCACTGGACCGAAGGGCGGGTCCGCTCGCACGTGTTCCTGTGCATGCTCGCCTACTACCTCGCCTGGCACCTCGAGCGTGCCTGGGCGCCCCTGCTGTTCCGCGACGAGGAGCGCCCCGAGGGCGACGATCCGGTCGCCCCGGCGCAGCGCTCCGATGCCGCCCTCGCCAAGGCCAGCCGTCACGAGCTTCCCGATGGCACCCCGGTCCACAGCCTGCGGACCCTGCTCGCCGAGATGGCCACCCTGACCCGCAACCTCGTGGTGCCGGCGGGCGCCCCCGATGAGGCCGCGTTCGAGATCACCGCCACCCCCACGCCACTCCAGGCCCGCGCCTTCGCACTGCTGGGGCTCTCACCCGCGGGCACGTAGGCAGAACGCGTCGGGGCTGGTCGTGCTCAGGCACGCTCGCGACGGGCTGGAACTTCGGACTAGCCTTGCGCAGGCGAGGCGGGACGCGGGATGCCGCGCGGACCCCGCCCGATCCCGGCAGGAGGACCCACGTGCGTCACGGACTCGTCGGC
>JANNHX010000148.1:0-2586 GCA_031404615.1 Chloroflexota bacterium | reverse complement strand
GCCCGGTCGACATCGGCATCGAGGGCCGCGAGGCCCATGAACGCGGTCGCCGCCCCGACGCCCACGACGAGCATCGTCAGCAGCGCCAGCGTCGTCGCCAGGAGCCGGAGGCGGGTCCGGCGCAGCAGCCGATCGGTGCCGGTCCGGGCCACCGGTCAGGCCTCGGCCTTGAGCGAGTAGCCCACGCCGCGCACGGTCCTGAGGCGGTCCGCGCGATCCAGCTCGCCCAGCTTGCGCCGCAGGTACGAGACATAGAGGTCCACGACGTTCGAGTAGACGTCCGGCTCCGCGCCCCAGACCTGGTCGAGGATCTGCTGGCGGGTCACGACCTGGTTCGCGTGGCGGATGAAGAAGCCCAGCAGCGCGAACTCGCGCGCCGACAGGTCCACGGTCCGGTCGCCGACCCGGGCGACGTGCCGGAGCTCGTCGAGCACGATGTCGCCGGCCGCGAGGCGGGCCTCCGTCGTCGGGGCCGGCCGGCGCCCGAGGGCCCGGATGCGGGCGAGCAGCTCCGAGAAGGCAAAGGGCTTGGCGAGGTAGTCGTCCGCGCCGGCGTCGAGGCCCGCCACCCGTTCGTCGACCGTACCGAGCGCCGTCAGCATCAGCACCGGGGTCGTGATGCCCTTCGCACGCAGCAGGCGCAGGACCGTGAAGCCGTCGATGTCGGGGAGCATCCGGTCCAGGACGATGACGTCGTGGGGGCCCGTGGCGGCGAGCGCCACCGCGCTCACCCCGTCCGGGGCGACGTCCACCACGTGGCGCTCGGCCACGAGGACCCGGCGGATCAGGGCCGCCATCTTCGGCTCGTCTTCGACAACCAGCACATGCATCGCGCCGCATTGTGCGGTCGACAGCCCGTGCGGCCAAGGGCCGGAGGCGGACTCTGTGAGCGTTCTCATGTTGGGCATAGCGCCACGTGGCGGTGACGGCCCGACGATGCGGTCACGTTGCCAACCCCTCCGGGAGAACCGAGACCGATGCTCAGGAAGATCGCCCTCCTCGCCGCGTCGCTGACCGCGGCCGTCACCATCGCCGCCGGCCTCGCGCTTGCCGGGTTCGGGGCTCCGCCGCCCGCCGCGGACATGCAGGCCGTCGACCAGGTCATCGTGCCCGCCGACGCGGCCGTGCCCGCCGATGCCGCGGCGCCGGTCCAGGTCGACACGATCTACCTCGCCCCGCAGCCGACGCCCGAAGAGATCACCGTCACCAGGATCAAGGAAGCCAGGCACCAGGCCAGCGAGCACGAGGGTGACGAGGGCGGCGAGGCGGAGGACGACTGATGCCGGCCGATCGCGACCCCGGACCCACGACCATGCGCTCCCGCTCCCGGCCGGACGCCAACCCGGCGAGGCTGATGCTGGGCCTCGCCGGCCTGGCCACGGCGGCGGCCTTCACCACCGCGATGCTGCCGTCGGTCACGCCGGCGCCCGTCCCGGACCCGGCCCTCGACCCCGTGGTCGCGGCGGTCGAGCAGGTGCAGCCCGACCCTTCCGTCAAGCACGTCACCCAGTACGTCCAGCTCAGGGCCGGCCAGACCGCCCCGCCGCAGTCGACCGTCGTCGTCCGCCCCAAGCCCACGCCCAGGGTCACGGTCAAGGTCGTGACGCAGACGAAGCAGTCCGGCAAGCCGTGACCATCGCCGCCGCCCCGTCCCTGCCCATGGCCATGGCGGCTCGTCCGCTGATGGGCGGTCGCGTGTCCGTCCACGTGCGGCCGGCCGGCGGCGGGGCGTTCGCGACCCCCGAGCGCCTCCAGCGCCTCGAGCGGGAGGCGGATCGCTCGCTGGACCGTCTCGAGGCCTGGGCGCGGCGGCTGACCCGCTTCGACGCCGGGTCGGAGCTGTCACGCCTCAACGCCTCGTCGCTCCGCGCTGTCCCCGTTGGCCCGACGCTCAGCGCGGTGCTCGACTGGGCCCGGACGGCCGAGTCGATGACCGCCGGCCGTGTGGACGTCGCGATGCTGGATGCCCGCCTCGCGGCCGAGGGCGGCACGTCCGTCACGCCCCCGCTCGCCGCGGCCCGACGCTGGTCGCTCATCCGTGGCCCGCGCGGCTCGGTCGTCGTGCGGGAGCCGGGCGTGCGGCTGGACCTCGATGGCGTCGCCAAGGGCTGGCTCGCGGACCGGACCCTGGACCTCGTGCTGGAGCGCGTCCCGGGCTCGACGGCGCTCGTGGACGGGGATGGCGATGTCGCGGCTCGGGTCAACGCGGGCGACGAGCTGCTCGTCGGCGTCAACGACCCGTCGACCGACGACGGCACGCTCGCGATCGTCCGGCTCGCGCCCGACGACGACCGGCCACGGCGATTCGGTCTCGCGACCTCCGGCACAAGCGTGCACCGCTGGGAGCGAGGCGCGGAGACGGCCCACCACCTCATCGACCCCGTGACCTGGCGACCGGCGCAGACCGCCCTCGTCCAGGCCACGGTCCTCGCGGACACCGCCCGGGCGGCCGAGGCCCTCGCGAAGGCCGCCGTCCTCGCCGGCAGCGATCTCGCAGGGGAGATCCTCGACCGTCCGGGCGTCCACGGGGGCCTGTTCCTCACCACGCGCGGCGAGATCCGCGCCACACCGGGGATGCTTCTGTGG
>JANNHX010000147.1:0-5729 GCA_031404615.1 Chloroflexota bacterium | reverse complement strand
GGCTTCTGCGGCGCGATGTCGGCGAGAGCAACCTTCTTGACGGCGAGGTGCTTGTACTTTGCCATTCAGGTTATGACTCCCACAGTTCGATGTTCCGATGGGGGTATGGTTATGCCTCCATGGACAATCGTCAACAACCCCGACGCCGGCCTGCCGCTTCACTGCCACGCGATCCGCTGAGCATCGCACCGAACAGGTTCGCGTTGTCGCCGCCGACGCCGGACAGGTCGACGAGCAGGATCTCGCCGCGGTCCATGAGCGCCTGCGGCCGGATTGCCGAGACCCCTGCCCGCGCGCCGACCGGGCGCGGTTCCGCGCCGACATCAGGTATGACGACGCGCACCCTGCAATCGGCCTGAGGCACTCAGGGGCCCCGCGCCTGCCTCAACCCGAGGGCATGGCCCAAACGGCCAAGTAGTCATCCGCCCGCCGCTGCCCGACCCTTGGGGCATGACGGCGCGCTGGTCCGATCCACACCGGCTCCCGGGCCCCCCGGCCTGTTTCGACCCTGGGTACGCCCGCGCCGTCACCCCCGCGGCGGCCCGATGAGCAGGGGTCGAGCTCGTGCTCGCGTTTCTCGCCGGCGTGGTCATGGGCGGCGCCCTGGACCGCTTCGTGCTCCCGCTCCTCGTGGACGCGTGGATCGACCGACTGCGCCGGCATGGGCGATGAGCGTCGTGACGATGCGGACCAGCGCCGGGCCGATGTCTACTCCTCGGCCCGGATCGGGGCGGCTGCCGCGCTCACGCTCGTCCTGGTCGTGCTCCCCGTCCTCGACGTCGTCGTCCCCGACTACCACGTCTCGCCCGGGATCCTCCTGCCCCTCCTTGGCGCGATCCTCGCGCTCCTGGGACTCGAGGCCTCGGCCCTCTGGAGGAACGTGAAGTGACGGCGATCACGGCACGCCTGACGAACAAGGCCTACGGCTACCCGACCCGGGCGCGCGGCCGCGCAGGAAGCCGACGATCCTCGCCTGCCTGCACCAGACCGCCAACGCCAAGGCGACCGCGATGCAGGAGCGCAACTAACGTAACTCCTGAGCCACGTTCTAAATAGAACAAGTGTTCTGGCGCGCCCGACAGGATTCAAGCCGACGCGTACCCACTCAGATGGGACGTCGATCCCGATCGAGGGCGCGGACGTTTGGGAGGTAGCAGCGATGCGCAGCGCGTAGGCGCTGTTCGAGCATCGGCTGGTCCCCTGGCGGTCGCGGGTCGCGGTTGTACCCGGTCTTGCGGCTCACGATCGAGGGGCTCCTCCACGATCGAGCGGACGCCCGGCGAGGAGCAGCTGAGCCGGCAGGTCGCGTCGCGCGCGGGTCGTCTCGCATTGCGGGCTGGGTGCCCGGGTGCCGGCGCATCCCGAGAACTTCCCTCTCGCCAATCGCTCGCGGCCGCCTACGTTGCGCCCGCCGGGCGGCTGCGCCGCCGCGAACTGTCGCGAAGGCCGCGGTCGAGAGCGCGCCCGACGAGCATCCACGCCCATTGGGCGACACGGACAACGCGCATCAGCGAGGCAGACCATGGTCTGGCGCAACGCGGCGACCGTCACGATCGATGACTGACGGGCGCTACATCGACGCCGATCAGGCAGCCCTGGACCTGCTCGGCGTGTCATCGGTAGACGAGCTGCGGGCGACCCCGCCCGAGCGCTTCGCCGCCGTGCCCCCGGATCCCCAGGAGCAGGCGGCCTGGGAGCGGGCCTACTTCGCCTCGCGGGCCGAGGGCGTCCTCGCGGAAGTCGCCTTCCGGCGGCTCGACGGGGAGCTCGTCCGCGTTCGCACGGTGATCGTCGCTCAACCCGACGGCACCTACCGCGCCCTGTTCTACCCGGTCGAGCGCCCGACGACCAACCTTGTCGCCAAGGTCTACCGCATCGCAGATGTGCTCGCCGAGTGGCGCGGCGCCGAACGGCGGCTGGTCGAGGTGGACCCGGAGACCAAGGAAGGCCAGGCGATCGCCGCCGAGGTCGAGCTGCTCCGCGGCCAATACCACGTGCTTGCCAGCAAGTCCGCGAGCGCCCGAGCCTAGTCGGCACCGGGCTCGCGGCGTCTGCGCGAAGCGAGTGCACGCAGCTCCACTCGAGGGTGAGAGATGCCCCGACGTCTCACCGCGTCTCACCCGGGGCATCAAACCGTGACGGTTCGCGGTCGAGTTCTACGGACTCTCGGCCCAACGGGATCGCGGCGCATCGTCACGTGGATGCAGCCAACCGACAGACACGCGTTGCGACGCCGTCGGCCGCGATGCTGCGGTGCCCAAGGCCGATCGGCGTTCGTCTACCTGGTGTCATCTTGCTGCCGCAGGGGTCCAGACGATCGCAATGCCGACGATCGGGTCGTCCCTCTTCCGGCCACCCTCCACGACGTCGTTCCTCCCTTGGCTTGCGCCGTCGTCCTCTCGATGGCCTACCCGCAGTCCGCCGACCAGTTCCCCTCGCCGGCCTGGTCCCGACGATCGATGCCGAGCTGAGGGATTGCAGCCCCCCACCGCGGCGATCGCGCCGCGTGCGTATCCTCCTCTCGTGACCAGACGCGCCCGCACTAGGCCCACGCCGACCCTCCAAGACGTCGCCGAGCTCGCCGGCGTCTCGGTGGCGACGGCGTCGCGCGTCCTCAGCGGGTACGGTTCGAGCAGCCCGGAGGTCCGCGCGAAGGTCACGGCCGCCGCAGCCAAGCTCGGCTACCGGCGCAACTCGCTCGCCCGCAGCATGATCACGGGCACGACGCACACTCTCGGCCTCGTGGTCGCCGACATCGAGAACCCGTTCTTCGCGCGGGCCGCAAGGGGCGTGGCCGACGTGGCGCACCGGGCGGGCTACGAGGTCCTGCTCGTCAACAGCGACGAGGATCCCGCCACGGAGCGCGCCGCGGTGCGCACGCTTGGCGACAAGCAGGTCGATGGCCTCATCATCGCGCCGGCTTCGGCGGATGGCGGCGCCCACCTCGCCGAGCTCGTCGGGCGCGGCACCCCCGTCGTCCAGATCGACCGAGTCCTGCCCGGAATCGAGAGCGACGCGATCGTGGTGGACAACGAGGCCGCCGCGCGGCGCGTCATCGAGCATCTGGCGGCGCTCGGCCACCGCCGGATCGCGCTGCTCACCAGCCAAGGGCTGATCCACACAAACCAGGCGCGCCTCGCGGGCTACCTGCAGGGGCTCGAGGCTGCGGGCATCCCGGTTGCGGACGACCTGATCCGGATGGCCCAGTACACGCGCGAGGCGGCCGTCCGCGAGGCCGAGGCGGTGCTCAGTCTCGCGGAGCCGGCCACGGCGGTGTTCACGACGGACAACCTGATGAGCCTCGGCGCGTTCGACGGCGCCCAGCGCGCCGGGCGGTCCGTGCCCGACGAGGTATCACTGGTGGGGTTCGACGACCTGGAGTGGACGACGATCGTCCGCCCCCCGCTGACGGTTGTGGCCCAGCCGGTGTACGAGCTGGGCGCGGCCGCGGCGACAAGGCTGCTGGAGCGAATCGAGGGCGACGAATCGCCGGCTCGCACGATCACGCTCGCGACGACGTTTATCGTGCGCGCGTCCACCGGCCCCGTCGCGGCCGCAACACGCGCCTGAGGCCCACGCCGGGGCGACGCTGGCCCAGGCCAGGTTGCCGACGGCCGTCCGCCCGTCCGAGTCTCGATCACATCTCGCGCGAACCGACGCGGGGATCACCGTGGTCTCGAGTCGCTCGAGCCGCGTCGAGCAGCCATCGCAGGTGGTCAGCGCGCCGCGCTCGAGGGCGGTCACGACCCCCAGGCTGCGACCGGCGGGCGCACGGTCCCGCGGCGCCCGGGCCCTGATCCGGAACGCGATGTCGGACGGCTGCTCGATCTCGTGCACGAACGTCCCCGACGGCCGATCGCGTGGAGCGTTCCTGAGCGCAGCCGGTCCAGCCAGCCAGAGCTCGCCTGTCGAGGGCACTGACGCCGCCAGCCTCGCCCTGCCCAGGGACGGGTAGTTCGGGGCGGCCACGGGGTCGCACTGTCGGGCGGGCGCCGGAAAGCGGCCCCGGCGTCGCGAGCGCAGGGACGGCGGCAACCGGCGCTCGGCTTGGCGTTGACAAGCAACCGGCTATGTGAGAACGTTCCCAACACACCCACGGTGAGAACGTTCTCAACAGCCCTCGAGCCACCCGCGAAGGACGAATTGCATGACACTCCTGGACACCCTGGTCGACCAGGCGATCGCGAGCGAGCTGTTCACCGCGCCGCGGATCGAGGCCGACCTCGCCGCCTTCCTCACCGAGCGCAGCGACGCCGTGAAGGCGCTGGCCGCTCGGGTCGCGGACGGGGAGTTCGACCGGGTGTACTTCGTCGGGAGCGGCGGGTCGTACGCGAACATGGCGAGCGGCCAGCTGCTAGTGGAGACCTATGGCGGCGTGGCCGCCGCAGCGTACCCGAGCTACGAGCTGACCTGGCGCGACCCGGCCGACCTCGGGCCGCGTAGCCTTGTGTTCCTCGCCTCGTACTCCGGGGCGACCGAGGACACCCTCGCCGCGATGCGCTACGCGAATGCGAAGGGCGCGACCACGGTCGCGCTCGTGAAGCGCCGCCCCAGCCCGATGGCGACCGAGGCGGGCGTCGTCGTCGACTACGACTCGACCGCGCTGTACGACATGCCGCTCGCCGTGGCGGTGATCTTCGCGGCCGAGCTCGCGATCCGCACAAGCAGCCCCAAGGCCGGCGACGCAGCCGCGCTCCTCGCCGGGCTCGAGGCCCTGCCGCCGGTCCTGGGCGAGGTGTACCGCGCCTCGCAGGCCCCGGCGCTGGAGCAGGCGCGGACCTTCCTCTCCGCGACCCTCCTGTATTGCGTGGGTGCCGGGCCGCTCGCCGGCCTTGCCTACAAGTTCGCGCTCACGGTGTTCATGGAGAACATCCGCGTCCACGGGTCGTACGTCGAGAGCAGTGAGCTCCGGCACGGTCCCATCGAGGCGTTCGAGCGCCAGCGACCGGACATGGTCTTCGTGGTCGGGACCGATGCGTCGCGCGACATGACGCTGCGCTCGAAGGCGCTCGCCGAGCGCGCCGGCGCCCGGACGCTGGCCATCGATCTCGCGGACTACCCCGCAGTCCACCCGCAGCTCGCGCCATTCGTGCTGCTGATCCCGCTCCAGTGGTTCGTCGTCTACTCGTCGCTGCTGCGGGGCATCACAGACCTCGACGCGCGCGTGTTCATGGGCCACCGGATCCTCGCCACCGGGCCTGACGCCACCTGGCCGTAGCCGGCCGATCCACTTCGCCCCCGCAACGGAGCCTGCCATCGTGACCACCGATCTCCTGCCCTCCATCTCCGATCTCCAGCCCCTCCCCACGGGCGACCGGGCAGCCCTGAACCGCGCCATCGAGCAGCGGGACGCCATCGAGACGTTCGCGGCCGGCGTCGTCAGTCGGGGCCTGCGCAACGTCTTCCTCCTCGGTTCCGGGGGTGGCTACCTCACCCACGAGGGCCTCCAGTACCTGCTCGAGACGCGGTCCACAACGGTGCCCACCTTCGTGATCTCCGCCAACGAGTTCATCTTCCGCAGCCCCGCCGCGCTTGGCCCGGGCTCGCTCGTTGTCCTTGCATCGCACACGGGCACGACGCCCGAGGTGGTCGAGGCGGCGACGTACGCGAAGGCGAAGGGGGCGACGGTCGCGACGACGACTCGCTACCCGGACAGCCCGCTCGCCCAGGCCGGCGACGTCGCCTGGACGTATGAACACGACTGGGACGCCGGCGACCCGAAGCAGTTC
>JANNHX010000146.1:0-2229 GCA_031404615.1 Chloroflexota bacterium | reverse complement strand
GAGCCGACCCCGGTCCAGGCCCGGGCGTTGGCGCTGATCGGGGTCTCACCCGGCAGCGTGTAGACAGAGCGCCGCAGCCTCACCAGCCAGTTTCGTGCTCGAACGTGCCCGCAGAGCGCTGGAAGTTCGGGCTAGACCCTGCGGCGGAGGGGCGGCGCACGATGCGGGCATGGGACGGCCGCCCCGGCCGTCGTACCGGATGAGTGGGTGAGATGCAGCACTCCACGCATGTCTCGGTCCACGCCCGCCCCGACGGCAAGATCGCCGCGGAGCGCCCGCAGCGCCACGGCCAGTTCTGGGAGCCCGAGCCGACGAGCCAGCAGCGGCAGATCGTCAAGCACGCCACGGCCCGCAAGCGCCGCCAGCATGACCGCATCGCGACGACATCGAGTGATGGATCCGGGCGATGATTGAGCCCGGATGACGACCTCTCCCACGGCGCCCAAGCGGTGCCCCCTCCGGGCCCTGGCCATCGCCCTGCTCGCCGCGGCGGCGGTCGCCGGTGTCCTGCCGGGACCCGTCGCCGCCGCGGAACCGGCCCCCGTCCCCGCCTGCACCCGCGCCGACGACCTCGCGCCGTACCGCGCGTACTCGCAGTGGGCGTCGACGTTCCTCGACACCCGGTACCGGGTCAGCCGCTCGTACGTGCCACCGGGGCTCGTCTCGACCGCCAACGCCGGCACCAACGGCGGGTACCGGGTGCGCCGGCTCGTCATCGGCGACCTGCGGGCGATGGTCTCCGCGGCCCGCCGGGCCGGAGTGACGCTGCGGGTCGCGTCGGCGTATCGGAGCTACGAGTCCCAGAGAGCGTTGTACCGGTCCTTCGTGGATCTCCTGGGCCCCGAGGCCGCCGCCCGGCGCGCCGCCCGCCCCGGCCACTCGGAGCACCAGCTCGGCACCTCGCTGGATCTCGCGGACAGGCCGGGCGCCTACGCCTGGATCGCGCGCAACGCATGGCGCTACGGGTTCGTGGTCTCCTACCCGCCGGGTCGGCGGGCGGTCTCCTGCTACCGCTCTGAGCCGTGGCACATCCGGTACGTCGGGCGCCCTCGTGCGGCGGCCATCCACGCGTCCGGGCTGGTGCCGCGGGCCTGGCTCTGGGCCTTCGTCGTGAGCCGGCCGTCCTAGCCGTTGACGGGTCGCACCACCAGGTGCGTTGAGGGCGTGCAGCGCAGGCCCATCGGGTTGACAATGCGTCCCGTCGTCCCGGTCGGACCTCTGACCGGTGACGCGCTCGCCCGGGGGCCGGCGATCGCGATCGATCGACGCATGGATGTGCCCCCAAGCGCCGATCGCGCGGTCCCGGCCCCAGGCTGGGCCCTCTGTCCCTTGATGCTCCGTCGCCTCGTGGCGCTCGCCTGCGGCGCGCGGGCGCGTCCGAGGGCACTCCGCATCGTCCCCGTGCCGCACCGGACCACACCGCTGGTACCACCGGGTAGACGAGAGTACGGCTTCACGAATCCCCTCCTCACTCCGACACTCCTATCAGCAGCGAGCCGCACCGCACCGCAGTGCCCTCAACGGGCGACCGGCTCCCGAGTGACAGAGGCAGAACAGAATGGCGTCGATGGCGATCAACGATCTTGGGCCCATGCTCACGGCGAGCGAAGTGGCCGAGATGCTCCACCTCCACGTGAACACGGTGAAGCGCCTCGGCGACCGCGGTGAGCTGCCGTTCTACCGGGTGTGCAAGCGCGGTGACCGCCGCTTCCGCCTGGATGACGTCATGGCGTTCCTGGCGCGCAACCGCTGATCCTCCCTCGGGGGGTTGAGCGCCGGGAGGCGCTCCGGGCGTGCCGCCCGGCGGACAGGCTTCGTGCGCGCGCTGCTCGCGTGCCCTGCCGGTCCCTGCCGTGGCGGCACCGCTGTTTCCGATGCCGGCCTGCGCCGGTCGCGCCGCGGCGACCCTGGGCCGAGACTCCGGCCCGCATCGGTCGCGCCGGCGCGACCCCGGCCCGCGACGCTAGTTCGCGAGCGCCCGCTCGAACAGGCGGAGCGCCTCCTCGATCTCAGGGACGGTGACGTCGAGCGGCGGGATCCAGCGGATCACCTGGTGATGCAGGCCGCAGGTCAGGAGGAGCAGGCCGGCGTCGGCCGCGCGCGCGGCGGCGACATCGGCGGCCGCGCCGTCCGGTTCGCGGGTCGCCCGGTCCTTCACGAACTCGACGCCGATCATGAGCCCGGGCCCGCGCACGTCGCCGAGGCCCGGGTGCTCCGCCATCAGCTCCC
>JANNHX010000145.1:0-1897 GCA_031404615.1 Chloroflexota bacterium | reverse complement strand
TCCGCGACGAGGTCCATCGCCCGCTCCACGACGTAGGTGGCCTCGGGACGGCCGGCGCCGCGGTACGCGTCCACGAACGTGGTGTTCGTGTAGACGCCGGTGACCTCGCAATAGACGTTGGGGATCTTGTACGGGCCGCTCAGGATCCTCCCGTACAGCGTGGTCGGGATGCCTGGGCCGATGGTGCTGAGGCGGCCGCCGAGATTGGCGAGCGTCTTGACGCGCAGGCCCTTGACCTCGCCCTCGCGGGTCGCGGCGACCTCGACGTAGGTGATGTGGTCGCGGCCGTGGATCGTGGAGCCGAAGCTCTCGCGGCGTCCCTCGACCCACTTCACCGGCAGCCCGCCGATCGCCTTGCTGGCCCACATGACCAGCGCCATGTCCGCGTAGCAGAAGATCTTGGTGCCGAAGGCGCCGCCGACGTCCGGGCTGATGCAGCGGATCTTGTGCTCCGGGATGCCGGTCACGAAGGCCGCGAGCAGGAGCCGCTGGATGTGGGCCGTCTGGCTCGACATCCAGATCGTGTACTCGTCGGTGCCGGTGTTGTACCAGCCGATGTCGCCGCGGACCTCCATCGGATTCGGGATGAGGCGGTTGTTGACGAGGCGCTGCCGGACGACGACCTCGGGGTTCACGAAGGCCGCGTCCGTGCCGGCCTTGTCGCCGACGTTCCACTCGAACACGACGTTGTTGGGCGCGTTCTCGTGGAGCTGGGGGGCTCCGTCGGCGATGGCCTTCTCCGCGTCCACGACGGCCGGGAGCGGCTCCCAGTCGACGCGGATGAGATCGAGCGCGTCCTGCGCCTGGGCCTCGGTCCGGGCCACGACCGCCGCCACGCCCTCGCCTGTCCACTTGACGGAGTCCGTCGCGAGGATCCGGGGCATGTTCGTGTTGTTCCGGATGTTGCTGGCGCCGCCGGCCGGCCAGGCCATGGGCAGCGGGTTCCACGGGATGTCCGAGCCCACGAGGACCGTGAGCACGCCCGGGGCCGTCCTGGCCTCGCTGGTGTCGATCGACCGGATGTTGGCGTGGGCGTACGGGCTGCGCAGGATGGCCATGTGGACCATGCCCGGGAGCTTGACGTCGTCCAGGTAGCGGCCTTTGCCGGTGATGAACTTGGGGTCTTCCGTCCGCTTGATGGGCTTGCCGAGGACGTCGGTGGTCATGTCGAACCTCCTACGCCGTCGCCGCGGGGGACAGGCCGTCGCGCATCGGCCCCGGGCCGTCGCGCATGGGCCCCGGGCCGTCGCGCACGGGCCCCGGGCCGTCGCGCATCACGCGGGCCGCCTCGCGGACCGCGAGCACGATGTTGTGGTAGCCGGTGCAGCGGCAGATGTTGCCCTCGATGGCGCGCCTGATCTCCTGGTCCGTGGGGTCCTGGTTGTGCTTCAGGAGGTCCGCGGCGACCATGATCATCCCGGGCGTGCAGAACCCGCACTGCAGGCCGTGCTTCTCCCAGAAGGCGTTCTGCAGCGGGTGGAGGTTCGAGATCGTGCCCATCCCCTCGATGGTCATCACGCTCGTGCCGTCCGCCTGGGCCGCCAGCATCGCGCAGCTCTTGATGGCCTTGCCGTCCACGTGGACGGTGCATGCGCCGCACTGGCTGGTATCACAGCCGACATGTGTGCCCGTGAGGCCGAGCTCCTCGCGCAGCACCTGGACGAGGAGCCGGCGCGGCTCGACGTCCACCTCCCTGTGCTCGCCGTTCACCTCGAGCGCAACGTGCAGCTCGGTCACCGGGACGACCTCCTTCCCTGCCGTGGGGCAGGTCTGACCCCGGGGTTGCAGCCGGGGAGGATGACGGTTGACCTATTGCGGCAGGGCCGAATGGCCTGTCAGGTGTCCGGATGGTGGCAGGGTGGTGGTGTTGTCGGCGGCGTTGTTCATGGTGATACCG
>JANNHX010000144.1:0-14428 GCA_031404615.1 Chloroflexota bacterium | reverse complement strand
CGTTCCACGGCGAGCCCTCGTTCCACGGCGAGCCCTCGTTCCACGGGGAGCCCTCGTTCCACGGCGAGCCCTCGTTCCACGGCGAGCCCTCGTTCCACGGCGAGCCCTCGTTCCACGGCGAGCCCTCGTTCCACGGCGAGCCCTCCGTTTACGCCCCTGCATGGTGCAAGAGAGCGAGGTTCGGCCTCAACATGCTCGCACACGCCCCAGGGTGGTGGCTGGGACCTCCGGCCGCCCGGACTCGCATCGAACACCATGCGGAGGCGTATCTGAGGGCGAGCCGGCAAGCCGGCCAGACTACGAGCCAGGATGATGGGCAGCCGCCGGCGCTGAGCCACCAAGGGACGATGAGCCAGGCGGCCCGGACCCACCAGTCCAGGACACAGGCGGCCCGGACCCATCAGTCCAGGACCCAGGCGGCCCGGACCCACCAGTCCAGGACCCAGGCGGCCCGGACCCACCAGTCCAGGACCTACCAGTCCAGCAGTCCCTCGGACGCCTTCCAGACCTGGTCCATGACGAACTTCCCGGAGCCCGCCGGGTCCATGAAGTTCGCCTGGGCCTTGCCCAGGATCAGATGCGGCCGCATGCGGATCTGCTCGAGCTCCTTGCCCTGGAACGTCAGCTCCAGGGTGAGCCCCTCCATCGTGTACTCGGACCAGGTCTGGTCGAACACGAAGTTGCCGAGCGCATACCAGATCGGCTTGCCCTTGTAGACCTCCATGCCCTCGGCCCAATGCGGGTGGTTGCCGATGACGAGGTCCGCGCCGGCGTCGATCGCCGCCTGGCCGAGCCGCCGCTGCGCGTCGACCGGTGCCGCCCGGTACTCGACGCCCCCGTGCGGGAACACGATCACGACGTCCGCGCCGGCCTTCCGGGCGGCCTTGATGTCGGCCCGGAGGGCCTTCGGGGACATCCGTGCGCTGCCGGCGACGCGGTCGGTCGCGTTGTAGCCTCGGGCGATCTGGTCGTAGCCCAGGATCCCGACGGTCACGTCGCCGGCCTTGAGCAGCGTCGCCTTGTGGGCCGCCTTGGCGTTCTTGCCGAGCCCGCCGTGTGCGATGCCGTAGCCGTCGAGGTTGTCCATCGTCTGGAGCATCCCCTTGCGTCCGGCGTCCCCGATGTGGTTGTTGGCGAGCGAGACCCAGTCGATGCCGGCGTCCACGAGCCCGGCGATGTGCTTGGGGTTGGCGGAGAAGACCGTGCCCTTGCCGTGCCAGCGGTACGCGTCCGGCGCCGGGTTCTCGAAGTTGGCGATCGCGAGGTCGGCGCCCTTGACGAGCTCGCGCACGAGGCCGGTGTTGCCGGTCCGCTTCGTGTAGGGCAGGTCCCAGCCCATGGGCGAGCAGTCCTTGCAGCGGCCGGTGATCTCGACCGTGCCGCCATCGAACGGGAAGTCCGCGCCGCGCCTGCTGTCCCCGATTGCGAGCGACACGCCGCGGTCGAGCAGGACATCGCCACCCGCGACGAGCGTCCAGGCGGCGGCCGGGTCGTATCCGGGCGTCTCGGGCCCGGGCAGGCGCGCGATCAACGGCCACTTGGCGAGGCTCTTGACGCGGTCGTTGCCGAACAGGCTCCTGCCGCCCCAGGCGAGCGCCCGGACGGACGGCCCAACGTCATCGGCGCGCAGGAACGCGACGCGCGCCCGGTTCCTGGCCAGGTTCGCGGCGAGTGCCTCGGCGGAGGCCACCGTGACGAGCTTCTTGCCGAGGTCGTCTCGCGAGAGGTTGAGCTCGGTGAGGATCGCGTCCGCGTCGTCCTCGACGAGGACCAGGGCCTTGAACGCCGAGCCGCCCGACGCGAGACCCTCGATGTCCGCGGCACGGATGCCCGTCCGGGCGGACCGGAAGTTGGTGACCGGGACGAACGCGACGTCCGTCTCGGCGAGGACCGGGGGGGACGCCGCAGGCTCCTCGCTCGCGGAGGGCACGGACGCCGACGCCGCTGGGGCCGAGGGATCCGCGGTCCCGGGCGCGGCCGACGCGGCCGGCGAGGGCGACGCGCTCCCGACGGCCGCGACGATCCCCGGGGCGGCGGGCCTGGGTCCGCCGAGGAGCCCGCTGCCGAAGCCGAGGCCGACGAGGAACAGGAGGGCGATGACGCTCATCGCGCCGACGAGGACGGGGGTCCGCGAGCCGTCACCGCCGCCGGAGCGCGAACCGCCGCCGGAGCGCGAACCGCCGCCGGGCGCGGGGCGCGCGCTCGCGGGACGCGCACCGCTGCGCGGGTGCTGCTGTCGGGCGTCGTAGCTCGGGTCTCGAACACTCACAGTCGGGGGATTGTAAGCGGAGAAAGGAAACGCCCCGTCCGGGCGGGCGGACGGGGCGTACGAAGAATCGAAGGGTGAATGGCGGACCCGACCGGATTCGAACCGGCGATCTCCAGCGTGACAGGCTGGCATGTTGGGCCGCTACACCACGGGTCCGCGACCGGTGGCGGATCATAGCAGGGACCCCCGGATGCCGCCAACGCATGCGGGAAACGCGGACGATCACCCGATGCGCAGGATGCGTGAGACCCCCTCGCCCGCCCTGAACGCGCGCTCGGCTCGCCCCACCCCGGAGGGTCACACCGGGTCCGCAGGAGGCTGCGGCACCCGGTGCCGGTGCGAGGCCTGGACGGCCGCCACGTCCCGGCCGAACCGTAGAATGTCCGCACGGTCCTTTCGGGCGGGAGCGATCTCCCGGCCGCCGACCGTCGCGCAGAGGGGCCCGTGTCTCAGCAGTCCGCGCCGCAGCGATGACCGACCACCAGCCCGCGCCGACGCCGCGCGACCCGAGTCCGGCCGCGCGCCCTGCAGGCCCGCTCGGACCGCTGGCCGCGATCGTCCTCGTGTTCATCGGCGCCCTCGCCCTGCGAGAGGTGGCCTCGATCGTCGTCCCTGTCGTCTTCGGCCTGTTCCTGGCCCTCGTCGCGTGGCCGCTCGTCGGCCGCCTCGAGCGGCGAGGCGTCGGGCACTCGATCGCCGTCACGGCCTCGATGCTCGTCGTGCTGGTCGTCGTCCTCGTGGCCATCGGGATCGCCGCGTTCTCCATCGCGGAGCTCGTGCTCCAGGTCCCCAGGTACGAGGACAAGCTGCGCGGCCAGGTCGAGAGCCTACAGGCGATGCTGGCGGGCTTCGGCATCGTCCTCGACCCCGCCGCGCTCATCGCGCTGATCGAGCCGTCGCAGGTCCTGGCCTTCCTCCGGCCGGTCGCCTCGGCCGCCTCGAGCGGCGGGCTCGCCGTCTTCGTCCTCGTGGTCACGATGATCTACGCCCTGTTCGGGGCTGCCGGGCTCCAGGCCCGGGCGCGGCAGGCGTACGGCGAGGGCCACGCCCTGATCACCGGCGTGGAGCAGTTCGGCATCGACCTGCGCCGCTACCTGGTGGTGCGCGCGCAGCTCGGCCTGTTCGCGGCGGTTCTCTCGTTCGTGCTGCTGCTCGTCCTGGGAATCCCGTTCCCGGCGCTGTGGGCATTCCTCGTCTTCGCGGCCAGCTTCATCCCGAACATCGGCACCTTCATCGCCGTGATCCCGCCCGCCGTGATGGCGTTCCTGTCCGGCGGGCCGCTCACCGCGGTGATCGTGGTCGTGGGCTACACGCTCATCAACTTCGCCCAGGACCACTTCCTCCAGCCGGTGGTGATGAGCTCGGAGCTCAACCTCAGCCCGCTCGTCGTGTTCATCTCCGTGCTGGCCTGGGCCTGGGTCCTGGGGGCCGCCGGGGCGCTGCTCGCCGTGCCGCTCACCGTGGGCCTGGTCGCGGTCATGGAGGCCTACCCAGGCTCCCGGAGCGTCGCCGCGCTGCTGCGCAACCAGGTGGAGCCGGCGCTCGAGACACCAGCCGATCCGGACGCCGATCCCTTCACCGCGCCCGCCGCGCCTCCGCCCGCCGCGCCTCCGCCCGGCGACTGAGCCGATGGCCGCCCGCGAGGTCGACTCGGCCTCCGGCGCGAGACGCTCGGGCGCAACCTCTTCACCGAGCAGCGGCGCGCACCCGGCGAGTCCGTCCGAGTGCCGCGGACGAATAGGGGGCAATCAACCCCTGCCGCGCCTCGTGCCTGGAGGTCCCATGCGCCCTACCCGCATCGTGCTCGCCCTCGTCCTTGTCACCGCCGGCCTCGTCTGGCTGGGACAGGGGCTGGGCTTCATCCCTGGCAGCTTCATGACCGGGAGCCTCTTCTGGGCGGCCGTCGGGGCCGTGCTCCTCGCCCTCGCCGTCGTCATCGTGGCGATGGAGCGCCGCCGGGTGGCGTAGGGCGAAGGACCACCGCGCGGCGCCGCGGCCCCGGACGCGAAGCCCGAGGCCGCGCAGGGGCCGCCGCGGACCCGAGAAGACCCGCGAGCGCCCGCCCACGCGACCCGCGCTATGCTCGCCGCGCCATGCCCCCCATCATCGACATGCGGTCCGACACCGTCACCCAGCCAACGGACGCCATGCGGCGCGCGATGGCGGAGGCCCGGGTTGGGGACGATGTCTTCGGCGACGATCCCACCACCAACGAGCTCGAGGCTCGCGCCGCGGCGCTCCTCGGCAAGGAGGCCGGGCTCTTCGTCGCCAGCGGCTCGATGGGCAACCTCGTCGCGCTGATGGCGCACCTCCCGCGTGGCTACGAGGCCATCGCGGGCGAGACGACCCACACGGTCATGGACGAGGCGGGCGGCCACGCGGTCGTCGTCGGGGCCACGATCCGCGCCCTCCGCGAGCGCGCCGATGGCACGATGGACCCGCGCGAGATCGAGGAGGCCTTCCGCGACCCGGACGACATCCACGAGCCCATCACCGGTCTCATCGTCCTGGAGAACACACACGCCCACTCCGGCGGCCGGCCGCTGCCGATGGACCACGTCCGCGAGGTCTCCCGGATCGCCCGCGAGCGCACGGTCCCGCTGCACATGGACGGGGCCCGCTTCTTCAACGCGACCGTGGCGCTGGGGCTGAGCCCCACGGAGCTCGCGAGCCACGCCGACACCGTCACCTTCTGCCTGTCCAAGGGCCTCTCGGCGCCGATCGGTTCGGTCGTCGTCGGTGACCGGGCGTTCATCGCCCGCGCCCGCCGCGCGCGCAAGCTCCTCGGCGGCGGGATGCGCCAGGTCGGCATCCTGGCCGCAGCCGGGCTCGTCGCCCTGTCGGACGGTCCGGATGGCACGATCGCCCGCCTCGCCGATGATCACGCGAACGCGCGCCGCCTCGCCGCGGGCCTCGCGGAGTTCCCGGGCGTCCGCTCGCCGGGCGGCATCGCCCAGCCCGACAAGGGCCCGCTGGACCCGGACCGCGCCGTCACCAACTTCGTGCTCTTCCGCGTCGAGCGAGACCGCTCGGCCTTCCTCGCCGCCATGGAGCGGCGCGGGGTGCTGCTGGTCCCATACGCCCACGGCCAGATCCGCGCCGTCACGCACCTCGGGGTGACGGCCTCCGACGTCGACAGGGTGGTGGCCGCTGCCGCCGAGGCCCTGCGCGAGACCGACCCGAGCGCCATGACAGCCGTGACCGGCGCCGCCTGACGGACCGAACCGGCATACCACAGAGCGCCGACCTGCCAGTGGCGCGGAGGAACGATGACCAACGAGCTCGGCGGGGTGGACCTGCCGCGACCCGCACCCGCGCCCGACGAGGGCCCGCTCGACGCGCGCCTGTACGACCTCGTCGAGACGCGCGTCCGCCGAGTGTTCACGGACAACCCGATCGCGGCCACGTACTTCGGCATCCACAGCGAGGACCACCGCCTGGGCGACGCCGGCCGCGACGCGGTCGAGCACGAGATCGCCCAGGACAAGGCGCACCTCGCCGCCGTCGAGGCGCTGGACCCGGCCGGGCTGTCGGCCCAGGCCCGCTTCGAGCGCGACCTCGAGCTGCACAACGTCCGCCTCGGGCTGTTCGACAGCGACGAGGTCCGCCGCTGGGAGCGCCGTGGCCAGGCCGCCGGCGACATCGGCGACGCCGTCTTCGCGCTGTTCGCCCGCGGCGCGGCGCCGCTCTCCGAGCGCCTCGAGCGCATCACGGACCGCATCGCCGCGGTCCCCGAGTACCTCGCGGGCTCCAGGTCCCGCGCCCGCAGCCCCCAGGTCGCGGTGTGGCAGAAGGTCGAGCGCCGCTACGCGCACGACCTGCCCGGGCTCTTCGCCGAGGTCCGCGAGGCCGCCGAGGTTGAGCTCTCGCCCGTCGAGCTCACCCGCCTCGATACGGCGATCGGCGCGGCGCGGACGGCCCTCGAGGACTACACCGCCTGGCTGGACGGCTCGCTCACCACGGCGACCAACGACTGGCCCCTGGGCAGCGAGCGCTACGACGAGTTGGTCCGCCTCCGCGACTTCGGCGACCTCGACGCGGACGCGATCCTCGAGATCGGCTGGGAGCAGCTCCGCACCAACGCGGAGGGCCGCCGCGCCGCCGCGCGGGAGCTGGACACGGACGCCGACCTGCAGACGGTCATCGAGCGGCTCAAAGCGGACCACCCGGCGACGTTCGCGGAGGCCCTGGGCGGCTACAAGGACGTCATGAGCCGGTCGCGGGCCTACCTCATCGAGCACGACATCGTCAGCGTCCCGGACGACGAGACGATCGACGTCATCGCCACGCCGGAGTACCTGCGCAGCGTGATGCCGTTCGCGGCCTACTTCTCGCCGGCTCGCTTCGACGCCGACCAGCGCGGCATCTACGTCGTCACGCCCGCCGTGGATGACGATCCCAACGCGATGCTCGAGCACTACTGGGCCTCGATCAGCAACACCAGCATCCACGAGGCCTACCCGGGTCACCACCTCCAGCTCGCGGTCGCCGCGAAGCACCCGAGCCTGACCCGGATGCTCACCGAGGCCCCCGAGTTCGTCGAGGGCTGGGGGATGTACTCCGAGCAGATGATGCGCGAGGAGGGCTTCGATGCCGGCCCCGCCTTCCGGACCGCGATGTACACGGACGCCGTGTGGCGCGCCTGCCGGATCGTCCTGGACGTCCGGATGCATCGCGGCGAGCTGACACCCGAGGAGGCGACGGACTTCCTCGTGGAGCATACGAACTTCGAGGTGGCCAACGCGCGCGCCGAGGTCCGCCGCTATACGTACACGCCGGGCTACCAGCTCAGCTACCTGCTGGGCAAGGTCCTCATCCTCGGCCTGCGCGAGGACGAGCGTCGCCGGCGCGGGTCCGCGTTCAGCCTCAGGGGCTTCCACGACACCCTGCTCACGAACGGCTCCCTGCCGATCAGCTTCCACCGCCGCCTCCTGCTCGGGGAGGGCTGAGGGCTGAGCCGCATGGACATCATCCCGGCCATCGACGTCCGTGGCGGTCGCTCGCGGGTCGTCTACTGGCCGGGTGCCGCCGCCGGGAGCGGGACGCCGACCGACCGGCCGGACCGGATCGCGGAGCAGTTCGTGGCCCAGGGGGCGCGGATCATCCACCTCGTCGACTTCGACGGGGCGCAGCTGGCCCGGCCCGTCAATCTCGAGGCCGTGGGCACGGTTGCGGCGCGCGTCGCCGTCCCGCTCCAGCTCGCCGGGGGCCTCGAGGAGGCCGACCACGTCCGGCTCGCCTTCGCCGCGGGCGCGACGCGCGTCGTCCTGTCCGTGGCCATCGCCGAGCGCCCGCAAGCCCTTCGGGAGTGCCTGACGGTCGCCGGTGACTGGCTCGCCGTGGGCCTCGATCCGCGGCCGGAGCGCCTCGCCGCCTTCCCCTGGCAACGCACGACTCCGCCAACTCTCGATACGCTGGTGGAGGAGCTGGTCGCCGGGGGCGTCCGCCGCCTGGTGCTGAGCCACGGCGGATCCTCGCCCGACACCGGTCTCCTCGCCGCCCTCCGGCGCCGCCACGACGTGGACGTGCTCGTCGCGGGCGGCGTGACCGACATCGACGGCGTCCGCCGTCTGCGCGACGCCGGTGTGACCGGCCTCATCCTCGGGGAGGCACTCCTCTCCGGGGCCATCGACTTCCACCGCGCCCTGGAGGCAGCCGCCCCATGACCCGACGCAGCACCCTCTCCGGCCTCCTGGCCGCGCTCGCGATCCCCACCCTGCTCGCCGCCTGCTCAGGCGGTGGCGGCGCGTCGGCGATCCCCACGATCCCGCCCTCGACGCCCACGCCGGCGCCGACCGAGGCCCCCAGCGAGGCGATCACCAGCGTCGGCTACCCGGAGGGCTGTCCCGCGGCGCAGCCGGACCCGATGCCCGCGGGTGAGACCCGCACCGTCACGATCACGACCGACAAGGGCGACATCGTCCTCAAGATCACCGCGGACCTCTCGCCCATCGCGACCGGCAACTTCGTCGCCCTCGCCGAGTGCGGCTACTACACCGGCGTCGTCTTCCACCGGCTCGTTCCGGCCTTCGTGATCCAGGGCGGCGACGGCCAGTTCGGGCGCGTCCCCAACGTCACCGACGACGCGGGCATGGGCGGGCCGCCCTACACCATCAAGGACGAGCCGGTCACCGCGCAGTACAAGCGCGGCACGGTCGCGATGGCGCGGACGTCCGCACCGGACAGCGTCGGCTCGCAGTTCTTCGTCGTCCTCGACGACGCGGCCGCCACGGCCCTCGCGACCTACAACACCTACCAGATCATCGGCGAGGTCACGGCCGGCCTGGACGTCGTGGACGCGATCTCGGCGATGCCCAACAGCGGCCAGGACAGCGGCAACGCCGCCCTCGAGCCGGTGCCGATGACCAAGGTCACCGTCGCCAACCCGTAACCTGTTCCCCGACACCGAACGCAGGAGACCCGCCATGACCCGCGTGATCATCGCCACCGAGGCCGGCGACATCGAGGCCGACATCTTCGTCCAGGGTGCGCCGAAGGCCGCCGCGAACTTCGTGAAGCTCGCCAAGGATGGCTTCTACGACGACGTGATCTTCCATCGCGTCATCCCGGGCTTCATGGTCCAGGGCGGCGACGGCCAGTTCGGCAAGAAGGCCACGCTGAACGCCGGCCGCGTCGGCACCGGCGGCCCGGGCTACACGTTCGACGACGAGCCCTTCACCGGCAGCTACACGCGCGGGACGCTCGCCATGGCGAACGCGGGGCCGAACACCAACGGCTCGCAGTTCTTCATCATGCATGCCGATTACGCGCTGCCGAAGAGCTACATCATCTTCGGCCAGGTCACCAAGGGCCTCGACGTCGTCGATGCGATCGCCGCGGCGCCGCGCAACTCGCGCGACATGCCGGACGCGCCCACCGCCATGAAGAGCATCACCGTCCTCGACGAGGCCTGATCCGAAGGTTGCGGTTCGGTCGCTGCTGCATAGCGGCAATGGAACGTTAAGAGATTTTCACCGAACGATTGGATAAACCCCTTCCCGAATCCGCACTGCGCCGCTAGGATATCGATGCTGCCAGTCAGCCAAGGCTGCCCCAGCATCGAGATCATGGGTAGGTTGGGTTAGGGTAGTCGGTTCAGCCGACGCGATAGATGATCTCGAGGCGATGGCAGAAGGTCCGCCCGCAATGGTGGACACCTTCACCGGGACAGCATCGAGGCGGCTCCTCACGGAGCCGCCTCGAACGTTTAACCCGGACCCGCGGCCCCTCCGTCCCCTGGCCGTCCGTTCTGCTCGCCGAGCAGCAGCAGGGCGGCGACCCCGCACAGCACGTAGATGCTCCCCTGGACATTGAGGATCGGCTGGACGCCGACCCGGTCCGCCAAGGCGCCGGCCACAATCACGCCGACGGCCTGCAGCGCGCCCGCGCCAGCCTCGAAGGCCGCGAACACGCGGCCCAGGTGGGTCGCCGGCGTGAGCGCCTGGACCGTCGACTGCAGCCCGGCCGATGTCGCCACCGCGGGGATCCCGACGATGACGAACAGGGCCAGGTAGACGGGGAGGGCCGTGGTGAGCGCCGGCATGTTCCAGGTCACGAGGCTGATCGTCCCGAACCCGACGAAGCCCCACCCGACCAGGGCGCGTGGGCTCGCCCGCCCGGCCAGGAGGCCGAGCAAGATCCCGCCGGCCACGCCGCCAATGGCCTGGACGCCGCGGATCAACCCGACGGCGCCGCCGTCCGCACGGAGGACATCCAGGACGAACACCACGAACAGGACCACGAAGATCCCCTGCGCAACCTGGCTGAGCACACCGATCGCGATGGCCGCGAACAGCCGAGGAACGCGCACGATCGTCCTCAGCCCGTCCACCCACGCGTCGACGAGGCCGGGGGCGGGTGCGCCCGCTGGCGCCGCGCCCTCGCCCGGGGCAGCGGCGGGGCGCCGTCCCATGCGCATCGCGGCCACCATAACCGCTGCGAGCACGAACGTCGCGGCGTCCACCACCACGATTCCCGCGAGCCCGGTGAGCTGCACGACCACGCCGCCGACCGGCGAGCCGACGAGCCGCGCCAGGTTGGCCGCGACCGCGATGAGGCCGTTCGCCTCGGGCAGCCGGTCGGTCGGCACGAGCGATGGGATGAGGGCCGAGGTCGCCGGACTGCAGACCCTCGCGAGCATCGACTGGGCGGCGGCCACGAGGTACACGATCCACAGGTCCTCCGCCGAGGCGACCACGAGGAGCGGCAACAGCAGGACCGCCTGGAGCAGGCTCGCCCCCACGAGCAGACGCCGCCGATCCCAGCGGTCGACGAGCACGCCGCCGAGTTGGCCGACGGCGGATCCCAGCGTCCACCGGCCGCATCCGACAGCCGAGGCGGAGTCCTAGCTGAACGCCCGGGCGTCCAGTGCGCGGCCCCAGTGCAGGGCCCGGACCGCGACCAGCACCCCGAGAGCCGCCAGCACCAGGATCGCCGCCGCGGCGACCGCGGTGTCCAGGTCTCCGCCACCGAACTCCGAGTACACGAGCAGCGGCAGCGTCTGCGTCCGCCCGGCGATGCTGCCCGCGAACATGATCGTGGCGCCGAACTCGCCCATCGCCCGCGCCCAGCTCATCACCAGCCCGGCGGCGAGCGAGGGGCCCGCGAGCGGCACGGTCACGAGGCGGAACAGCTGCTGCTCCGACGCCCCGTCGACGCGCGCGGCATCCTCGAGGTCCCGGTCCACGCCGGCGATCCCCGCCCGTGCAGACCGGACGAAGAACGGCGCCGAGACGAAGACCTGGGCGAGGACCACCGCGATCGTCGTGAACGCGAGCTCGATGCCGACGGTGTCCAGCGTCGAGCCCAGGAGCCCGCGCCGCCCGAACACGAGCAGGAGCGCGAGGCCGGCGACGGACGGCGGCAGGACGATCGGGAGGTCGACGAGCGTCTCCACGAGCCACTTGCCGCGGAACCGGCGACGGGCGAGGACGAACGCGAGCGGCAGCCCGAAGACCACGGTGATGACGAGGCTGACCGCGGTCGTGCCGAGGCTCAGCGCCAGCGCCGCAAGCAAGGCCGACGACCCGGCGACCGACGTCAGCACGTCGCCGAGGAGTGCCCGGAGCACGATCGCCAGGACGGGGAGCCCGAGGAACACTCCGAACACCGCGGCCAGCGCTGTCACGGAGCGCGCGCCCCAGGCCCCGCCGCGGGCGTTCGCGGGGTGGGCGACCGTCGCGCCGCTCATGGCGCGGGCAGGAACCCGAAGTCCGCGAGGATCGCCTGCCCGCCCTTGCCCGCGAACCAGGCGAGGAACGTGGCCGCGGCGTCCGCGTTCGCCGATGCCTTGACCACGACGCCGGCATAGGTCGCCGCGACGTTCGCGCCACCGGGGACGTCGAGCGCGTGGACCTTGCCCGATGCCTTCGCATCGGTCACGTAGGCGATCCCGGCATCGCCCTCGCCCAGCTCGATCTTGGCGACGACCGCCTTGACGTTGTCCTCCCTGGAGACCACGTTGGCGGCGTAGGCAGCCTCGAAGCCCGCGGGGTACCCGGGTTCCTTCGCGAGGTTGGCCACGAGCTGGGTCGCGTACCTGGTGATCGGCACCTCGTCGCCGGCGGCGATGACCTTGAGGCCGCTCTTCGCGAGGTCCGCGGGCGAGGCGAGGCCCGCCGGGTTGCCCCTGGGCACGATGACCGTCAGCTCGTTGCCCGCGAAGGGGACCGGAGCGCCCGACGCGAACCCGCCGTCGAGGACCTTCTGCGGGCTCTTCGTGTCGGCGGAGAGGAAGACGTCCGCGGGCGCGCCCTGCTCGATCTGCGTCTCGAGCGTCGCCGAGGAGTCCGTGGAGATCACGAGCGTCACGCCGGGGGTCGCGGCCTCGTACGCGGCCTTCGCCTTCTCGAGCGCGCCCTTGAGCGACGCGGCGCCGAACACCGTCAGCTGGATCGATGCGGGCGACGCGGACGGCGACGGGAGCGACGCGGAGCAGGATGAGGCGAGGCTTGCGGCAGCAAGGAGCAGGACGGCCGACGGCCCGACCCGCATCAGCGGGGCTCCTTGCGGGCGGGGATCTCCACGATCACGTTGGTCGCCTTGACCACGGCCACCGCCTCGTCGCCGACGCGGAGGTCCATGTCATCGACCGCCTCGGCGGTCATCAGGCTCACCATCCGGTGCGGGCCGGCCATGATCTCGACGACGGCTGCGACGCGGTCCTTCTCGATCCTGGTGACGATGCCCGGGAGCCGGTTGCGCGCGGATCCGCCGACGATCGGACGCTCCGGGGCCGCCGCACGGCGCTCGGCGAACAACCGCATGACCTCCGCGACCGGCACCATGCGCTGGCCGCCGGCCGAGCGCTCCACCCGAAGGCGGCCCTCGGTCTCCCAGCGGCGGAGCGTGTCCACGCCGACCCCGAGCATCTCGGCGGCCTGGCCAACGCGGAGGAGGGCGTCGCGGTTCGTCGTCTGCTCGCTCAAACCTAGACACAACAGCTTGCTGGACCGTGAATCTAGAGGTATTTCGCCGTTCGCGCAAACACCGGACCGGGCCGCGATCCGGGTGGCAGCTGGCTGGTAGACTGGCGGTCCGCGACGTCACCCGTCGCCTCGCGCGCCTGTAGCTCAGTGGATAGAGCGTCGGCCTCCGGAGCCGAAGGTCGCAGGTTCGAATCCTGTCGGGCGCGCCAGTACCCACTTTTTCGCCGGCTGAACGCGCTCCGGCAGCGCGAGCGCGAGGCCCAGCGAGTACGCCTCCGGCGTGAGTCGAGCGCCGACGAACTCCGGCCCGCGGACGACGATCCGTTCGTAGATCGAGTGCAGCAGCTCCGCCCTGCCCTCCGGCGTCGCCTTGGCCCACGTGTCGGGCAGCGCCCGCAGCGTGGCGACCACCTTGTCCGGGGCGATGCCCGTGCCCGGACGCTTGCCCGAGTCGATCCTCGTCGCCTCCTCGCGCAGCACGGCGATCTGCCTCAGGTAGGCCTTGTCGTCGAGTCGACCTGCGGCATGGTCAAGCGCGAGGTCGCGCTTCATCCGTTCGAGTCGAGAGCGGTTGACGTCGATGGGTCGCGTCTCCGGCGTCGACAGGACCCGGACGATCCGTTCGAGTGTCGACTCGTCGACCCGGATCCCGGTCACCTGGCCGATGATCCACGGCTCGTAGACGCCAGAGGAGTGGCTCGCCTGCGGACCCCACTCGGGGCATTGATCGTGCCGGGGATGCAGCTTCCGCTGCCGGGGTGGAGTCCCCATCGTCCCGTCGGTGCGGATGCGCTGACCACAAACGCAGTAGAGGAGTCCGCGCAGCAGGTCGATCCGGGCCGGGCGAGGACTGCCGCCGTGACGGGCCCGGCTGGCTCGCAGCGTCGCGACCCGCTCCCACAACTCGTCCGACACCGGTGGGATGGTGCGCCAGGGCGCGGGCGTCCGCTCGCCCTTTCGCCCGACCCAGCCGTTGTAGACCGGGTTCTTGAGCATCTCCGTGACGCGCCGATCGTTCAGGCCAAACTCGCTGGCAACCTCGTCGATCGACAGGGTGCCGACGGCATACCGCTCAAAGATCCGCACGGCAACCTCGATGGCGTCAGGGTCGATGGCCAGCACGAATGCCGGGGGATTCCGCACGAATCCGAGAGGGGCGCGGCCGCCCGGGTCGGCGAGACGCCGGAACTTCGCGGCGTATCCGTCCGTGATCCGCTCACCGAGGCGCCGGCTGTACCGCTCGGCTTCATGCGCCTCGGTCACCATCTGGTCCCAATCTCGTGGATCCGAGCTCATCAGGCGTCGATCGCACATGACCCAGGCAACACCGGACGGATGGAGGCGGTCCTCGACCAGTTCCAGGGTGCGTCGCAGGTTGCGCTGCCAGCGGTCGAAGTAGCCAGTCAGCAGGACGTCAAACGACCCAGCCGTAGCGGCGGCCAGCATGTCCGCCATGGTGCTGGAACGCCAGACGGTGCGACCGCTCTGCGCAACCGAGTACACGATCTTCGTGTCCACGAGGCCGTAGCGCTCGACGAACCGATCCATCTGCTCGTGCTGCGACTCCGGCCCGTATCGGTCGTACTGACCCTCTGTCGACTCGCGCACCCAACGGGCGGCCCGAAGACCGCGGAGGTCATCAAGAGAGGAAGGGAGCCTACGCGGCCGTGTCAGTCGCATCGAAGAGCCTCTGCGCGACCCGGTGATCGTGGGCCGGACCCGGAATTCTACG
>JANNHX010000143.1:0-10072 GCA_031404615.1 Chloroflexota bacterium | reverse complement strand
TCGACTGGCCCGATGTCTCGGCCAGCCGGACGGCCTCCGCCTGGAACTCGGTGCTGTAGTGGGTGTGCCTCCTCAACGTGGACTCCTTCCCGCGGACGCTGCCGCGATAGTAGGTGTCCACGAAAGCGGGGTAGGTCCACCGGACCGCTGTGACAGCCAAGGTGGCACGACCGCGCCCCAGGATGCGCGGCATGGAAGCCCGAATCCTCCCGCTGTCGATCCCCCCGGCCGCCCAGCTGCGGTCCATCCCCGGTCCCGCGTCAGTGCGCGTGGACGGCGAGCGCATCGTCGTGGAGCGCCTGGTCCTCGCGGACGCCGCGCTCGCCGCGGCCCTCGCCGAGCGTGACGAGGCGGATCGCCCCGCGGTCGTGGAGCGCGCCCTGCGCATCGGCCTGCTCGCGCTCCAGGATGCCGCGACGTCCATGGACACGGACATCGTCCGGCGCGAGTTCGAGAAGCTCGTCGCCCAGACCAACGAGGCGAACGCGAGCGCCGCCCGCGCCGTGGAGGACGTGCTCCGCGCCAACTTCGCGGACGGGGACGGGCGCCTGCCGCGCACGCTCGAGAAGTTCCTGGGCAACCGGGGCGCGCTCCAGACCTTCGTCAACGAGCTGTTCGACGAGACGAAGAGGGACTCCGCCATCGGGCGCATGCGCGTGCTGCTCGGCTCGTACTTCGACGGGGATGGGTCCCGGCTCGCGCAGCTGCTGGACCCGACGCGCCTGGGCTCGCCGCTCCACCAGTTCCGCCAGGAGATCAGCGAGGGGTTCAAGGGCGTCCACGAGCGCCTGACCGCGATCGAGGCGGCGAGCCGGGCCCGCGCGGACGAGCGGTCCCGCTCGGCGGCGAAGGGCGGGGACTTCGAGGACCTGCTCGAGGGGATGCTGGGCGAGCTGGCGCGTGGCGCCGGGGACCTGCTGGATCGCACCGGCACCGAGGCCGGCTCGCTGATGGGCTCCAAGAAGGGCGACTTCGTCCTGACGCTGGACCCGCGGGTCACCCGCGGCGCCGATGTGCGCATCGTCGTCGAGGCCAAGGACCGGGTCATGTCGCCGCGCGCCATGCGCGAGGAGCTGCGCGAGGCGCGCGAGAACCGCGGAGCGTCCGTGGCGGTCGCGGCGTGGAGCGCCAGGCACGCGCCGGCGGGCATCGCCCCCTTCGCCATCATCGCGGACGACGTCCACGTCGTCGTGGACCCGGACGCGCCGGAGGGGGCCTTCCTCGAGGCGGCGGTTCGTCTCGCTCGCCTGCTCGCCCTCGCCAAGCTCGGCGAGCGCGACGTCGAGGTGGACGCCCGTGCCGTCGGCCGCGCCCTGGCCGGCGTCCGCGAGCAGCTGGAGGCCATCCGCGCCCTCAAGACCCAGCTCACGTCGGTGACCAACGTCACCAGGACGGTCGCCGACGGGCTTGACGCGATGCGTGTCGGGATCCTCGCCCGGGTCGCCGAGGCGGAGGCGGAGCTCAAGGTCGCGAAGGCCGCCTGAGCCGGTCGCGGGACGCGCTGCACGCCATTCGTACCGCGGTCGGGTCCCGAACCGGGGCTGGCGCATGCAGGACCACTGGGCCATACTCGTCTGGTTCACGGGGAGGGACCCTGTGAGCCAACGGGGGAGGCGTGAGCGTCCTCCGGTATCGGCCACAGTCCATCGGAGGCCCCATGCGACGCGCCATGCCCCTGGCCCTCGCCCTCCTGCTCGCGTTCTCCGCGGGTATGGCCGCGCCCCGCCCCGCCCAGGCAGCACCCGCGGCCCCGGTCGATGACAGCGTGACCGCGGCAGACGCCGGCAAGGAGGCCCCGCTCTCCGCGGCTGGCCGCTTCATCGTCGTGCTCAAGGACGGCCGGAGTGTCTCGACGGCCACGACACGCGCCGGCAGGCTCGGCGTCCGCTCGGACCGCACGTTCAGCCACGCACTGCACGGCTACGCGGCGCGCCTGGACGCGACCCAGCTCGCGACCCTGCGGGCCGACCCGGACGTCGCGGCCGTGGTCCCGGACGAGGTCATCTCGATCGCGGGCCAGAGCACGCCCACGGGCATCCGGCGCGTGAGCGGCAAGCAGAGCCTCATCGCCGGGATCGACGGCTCGGACCAGCGCGTGGACGCGGACATCGCGATCGTGGACACGGGGATCGGCGGCACCACCAGCAAGAGGCAGGAGGACCTCAACATCGCGGGCGGCTACAACTGCGCCGACGCGACCCCGAACGACGGCCTGCCGCCCAACCGGGCGAACTGGGGCGACCCGAACGGCCACGGCACCCACGTGGCGGGGACGGTCGGCGCCCTGGACAACGGCCTCGGCGTCGTAGGCGTGGCCCCCGGCGTCCGCCTGTGGTCGGTCCGGATCCTCAACTCCGCGGGCGACGGCCTCATCTCCTGGTACGTCTGCGGCCTCGACTGGATCACGGCCCAGCGGGACCCGCTGGACGCGACCCGCCCCCTGTTCGAGGCCGTGAACATGTCGGTCGCCAAGAAGGGCACCGACGACCGCGCCTGCGGCCTCACCAACAGCGACCTGATGCACCGGGCGATCTGCCGGCTCGTCGGATCCGGCGTCACGGTGGTCGCGGCGGCCGGCAACAACGGCTTCAACGCGTCAAACCTCAAGCCCGCGAGCTACAACGAGGTCATCACCGTCTCCGCGCTCGCGGACACCGACGGCAAGCCTGGCGGTGTCGGCGGCGCGCTGTGTTACTCGTGGGACACGTACGATCGCGACGACACCTTCGCGGACTTCTCCAACTACGGCGGCGACGTCGACCTGATCGCGCCCGGCAAGTGCATCTTGTCGACGCTGCCCGACAACCGGTACGGCTACATCTCCGGGACGTCGATGGCGGCCCCACACGTGACCGGCGCCGTCGCGCTCTACAAGGCCTCGCGGCCGCTCGCCACGCCGGCCGAGGTCCGCGCCGCCCTGCGCGCCCTCGGCACGCAGGACTGGGACACCGCCACGGACCCGGACTCGGTGCACGAGCCGCTGCTGGACGTCTCGCACATCATCGCGCTCGGCGACTGGGCGGTGGACGCGACGCCGGGTGCCGCGCACGGGGCGCTGGTCGGCGCAGCCGGCGCGACGCTGGTACCGCCCGTCGCCCTGTTCCGCGCCGAGGACTTTCCGGGCCCGGTCTCACTGTCGGTGACCGCCGATGCGCCGCTGGCAGCGACGCTGCGCGACGCCACGCTGGACGGCCAGGACGCGGTCGCGACCACCATGGACGTGACCGTCCCGGCCGCCACCGAGAGCGGCACCTACCTCGTGACGGTCACCGCAACCGATGGGACGCGCCAGCGCACGTCGAGCTTCCCGGTCGAGGTCGACAGCGTCGCGCCGACGGCGACGGCCGCGATCCTCGGGTTGCGGACCGGCTCGGTCCTCGGGTCCATGGGTGCGATCGCCTCCTGGACACCCGCCACGGATCCGGCCGGCAGGATCGGCCGGTACGTGGTCCGCTGGCGCGTGGACGGCACGCTCGGCGCGGCCACGGGGCTCTCGGGCGTGACCCGCCAGGTCACCCGCACCGTCGTCGCCGGCCATACCTACACGCTGCTCTCCCGCGCCCGAGACGCCGCCGGCAACTGGAGCCCGTGGGTCGAGTCCGATCCGCTTGCGCCGCGCGTCTGGCAGGAGACGAGCTCGTCGCTCATCCGCTCGTCGGGGTGGACCCGCTACCGGCTGTCCAGGATGTCGGGTGGCTCGAGCCTGTATGCGACCAGGCGCGGCTCGTCGATCACGCGGACGTTCGTGGGGCGCGGCATCTCTCTCGTCGCGCCCATGAGCGCGACACGCGGCAAGGCCGGCATCTATGTCGACGGCGCCTACGTCGGGGCCGTGGACCTGCGCCGGTCCAGCGCGCTGTTCCGGGTGCTCGTCTACACCAAGACCTGGTCGACGAGCGGCCGGCACTCGCTCAGGGTCGTCGTCCTGGGCACGAAGGGCCACCCGAGGTTCGACGTCGACGCGTTCGTCGTCATCCCGTAGCCGTCCCGTAGCGGTCACGCGCGGCCGGGTGTCCGCGCGGGCCCATTGCGGCCGAGTGATAGAGTCACCGTCCCGGTCCGCCGGTCAGGCCCGGGACCCGTCCGGGACGAGCAATCGCGAGCATTCGGAGGGCTGCCGGTGGCGCGCTCGATGTGGAAGGGGGCCATCCAGTTCGGCCTCGTCACCATCCCGGTGAAGCTCTATACCGCGACCGAATCTGACTACGCCATCCGCTTCAACATGCTCCACGAGACCGACCTGTCGCGGATCCAGATGAAGGTCTGGTGCCCGGAGGACGACAAGGTCATCTCCCGCGGCGAGACGGTCAAGGGCTACGAGTACGCTCCGGGGCAGTACGTCGTGATCGATGACGCCGACCTCGACAAGGTCCCGCTCAAGACGGTCCGCTCCATCGAGATCGAGCAGTTCGCCCCGCGTGACGACACGACCCGCCAGCACGCGCAGTTCACCAGGCAGGCGTACTACATCGAGCCTGACAAGATCGGCAGCAAGGCGTTCTACCTCCTCCGTCAGGTCCTGGCCGAGAAGGAGCTCACGGCGATCTGCAAGGTCGTGATCCGGGACCGGGAGGCGCTGGCGGCGCTCGACCCGTTCGAGGGCACGATGCTGCTCACGACGCTCCACTGGCCGGACGAGATCCGCTCGACCAGCGAGCTGGACCTCCCGGACGAGACGTTCGACTTCAAGCCCGCCGAGCTCAGGATGGCCGAGCAGCTGGTCGAGGCGATGACCGACGCGTTCGACCCTGCGCGCTTCAAGGACGAGTACCGCGAGGCGCTCATGTCCGTGATCCAGGCCAAGATCGACGGTGTCGAGGTCGCGGAGCCCGAGCCCGTCCAGGAGAGCGCGAACCTCGTCGACCTCATGAAGCTGCTCCAGGCGAGCGTCAAGGCGGCCACCGACGAGAAGGCGAAGGCCCAGCCCGCGCCGGTATCGGTCGCGGACGCGAAGAAGGAGCGGGCTGAGCGGGCCCCGGCGAAGCGGACGGCCGCGTCGAAGGCGAAGGCCGGGGCCGCCACCATCGACGAGGCGGACGCCGAGGCCGAAGAGGCCAAGCCCGCGAGGCGCCGCAAGGCATCCTGACGGCTACCTGAGGCGGAGCTGGCCCGTCCGGCGCAGCCACGCCAGGCCGATCGTGACGAGGGCGACGCCGATCACTCCGAAGACGGCCTGGAGGAACGAGACCTCCGGCATCACGATCAGCTGGACGCCGATCCAGATGGCGAGACCGGCCCCGAGGACCGCGGTGAGCCACGGCGCGACCGGGTGCCGCAGGACGGTGAGCGCGGCGAGCACGAGCATGCCGACGCCGTTGACCAGCAGCAGGTAGAGACCGGGCACCAGGTAGCTTCCGAACGGGGTGGCCTCGATCCAGCCCGGAGGGAAGCCGACGCCGGCACCCGTCGGGTCCGTGACCAGCATGAGCCCGACCGGGATCGCACCGAGGCCGGTGAAGACCTCGAGGGCGACGGCGAGCCAGGTGTAGGTGGGCCGGGGGAGCGGCGCGACGGGAGCGCTGAGCTGGGCGTGCAACGGAGACCTCTCGGGGTGCGGGGCGATGGCTGGAGACGGGGGAGAGGATGCCGAACCCGCCGGCCCGCGCCACGGGCCATCCCGCCCTCCGCGGCATACTGGGCAGCCCGAACCACGCCCTGACCCGGAGGCCGTTTCCAGGCCATGTCGACCCCGCCGCCGCCCCGGCCCTCGCTCGGGCTCAACCTGCCCTACGTCGAGGGCTCGATGGACGGCGCCACGCCGCGCTGGACGGACATCGAGGCGATGGCCCGTGCCGCCGAGGACGCCGGGTTCGATGCCGTCTGGGTCTCGGACCACGTGGGCTTCGGCGACCCGGACGCCGGCTGGAGCGGGGCCTGGGAGTCGTGGACGCTGCTGACGGCGCTCGCCGTCGCGACCTCGCGTGTGCGGCTTGGCACGTACGTGACCGCCGTCCCGTACCGCAACCCGGCGCTGCTTGCGAAGATGGCCGAGACCCTCGACGAGATCTCCGGCGGCCGCGTGGTCCTGGCCCTTGGCGCCGGATGGAACGAGCCCGAGTTCACGGCGTACGGGTTTCCCTGGGAGCAGCGGTTCGACCGGTTCGAGGATGGGCTCCGGATCATCACCTCGATGCTGCGGACGGGACGTGCCGACCACGAGGGGCGCGTCGTGTCGACGCACGGGGCACTCGTGCGACCCCGCGGCCCGCGACCCCTGGGCCTGCCAGTCATGGTGGGCGCGGCGGCGCCGCGGATGATGCGGCTGTGCGCGGAGCTCGCGGACGAGTGGAACGCCGGGATGCGGACCCCGGCCGCGCTGGCCCCGATGGCCGCCCAGCTCGACGAGGCCTGCGCCGCGGCCGGGCGAGACCCCTCGACGATCCGCCGCTCCGCCGAGGCGATGGTGGAGATCGGCGCGGAGGCGGCCACTGCCGACGACCTCGAGGCGCGCGGCACCTGGGATGACCCCCTGCGCGGCACGCCCGCGCAGATTGCCACGGGCCTCCGCCGCTACGGCGCACTGGGCATGGACCACGTCCAGGTGCAGCTCCGCCCGAACCGCGTCGAGAGCGTGCGGGCGTTCGCGCAGGTGGTGGAGGCGCTGCGCGGGGACGGCTGAGCCGCGGCACTCGCCATCAGCCCGACCGGCATACTCCGCGCATGCCGCTGGAGGAATACCGCCGCAAGCGGGACTTTGCTTCGACCCCGGAGCCCGCGCCCGGCGGCGTCCCTGCGCCCGCGCCCGACACCGCCCCGGCCCCGGGGTCCCGGCGCCGGTTCACCGTCCAGCGGCACCGGGCGACCCGCCTCCACTACGACGTTCGCCTAGAGATCGACGGCGTCCTCGTCTCCTGGGCCGTGCCCAAGGGCCCCACGCAGGACCACGAGATCCGCCGCATGGCGGTGCACGTCGAGGACCATCCCCTCGAGTACTTCGACTTCGAGGGCGTGATCCCGGCCCGCCAGTACGGCGCGGGCGACGTCATCGTCTGGGACTGGGGCACCTGGGAGCCCGAGGCGGAGACCCCCGACCCGGCCAGGGCCATCGAGGACGGGGAGCTCAAGTTCCGCGCCCGCGGCCAGAAGATGAACGGCCGGTTCACGATCGTGCGCACCAGCCGTCGACCCGGCACGCCGCCGCGCACCGCCTTCGAGGACGACGAGGGCGAGCAATGGCTCCTGATCAAGAAGCGCGACGAGCATGCCGAGACGGGCTGGGACGCCGAAGACCACCCGCAGAGCGTCCGGTCCGGCCGTACCAACGACGAGGTCAAGGCCAACGCCGCCGCGTACTGGGTCAGCGAGATGCCGGCCGCCCCGGCCGCGATCGACCTGTCGGGCGCCCGCGAGGCGCCGATGCCGCGCTACCTCGAGCCGATGAAGGCCGCCCTGGCGACCAGGCCGTTCCGGGACGAGGACTGGCTGTTCGAGGTCAAGTGGGACGGGTACCGTGTGGAGGCCGTCGTCCGCGACGGGGCGGTGAGCCTGTTCACCCGCAACGGCCACGACGCCGAGGCCTACTTCCCGCGCCTGCTGACCCCGCCGACCTGGCTCGAGGCCCGCGAGGCGATCGTTGACGGCGAGGTCGTGGCGCTGGACGAGCGCGGCCGGCCGGATTTTGGCCTCCTCCAGGAGCGGATCAGCGCGGGTCGGCTCGGGCGCCCGGTGCCGCTCGTGTTCCAGGCCTTCGACCTCCTCTACCTCGACGGGCGGTCGCTGCTCGACGTGCCCCTGGAGGACCGCAGGAAGCTCCTGGAGCTCGTCGTCCGGCCCACGGCCCGCATCCAGGTCGCGCCGGCCATCGAGACCGAGGGCATCGCCCTCTTCGAGGCGGCCAGGGCCCAGGATCTCGAGGGGATCGTCGCCAAGCACCGCCGCTCCCGATACGAGCCCGGCAGACGCCCCTCGACCTGGCTCAAGGTCAAGGTCCGCCCGGAGCAGGAGCTGGTGGTCGGTGGCTGGACGCCGGGGGAGGGGAGCGCGAAGGAGCTGGGCGCGGTCGTCGTCGGCGTGTACGAGGGCGAGCGGCTGCGGTTCGCGGGCAAGGTGGGGTCCGGGTTCGACGCGCGGACGCGGAAGGACCTCCGGGCACGGCTCGAGGCGCTCGAGACGGACGCGCCGCCGTTCGACCCGGCGCCGCCGCAGGACGACAAGGGGCGCTGGGGCGGCGATCTCGTTAGGGTGCGCTGGATCCGGCCGGAGCTCGTGATCCGCGCTGAGATCGGCGGCTGGTCGCGCGACGGGCACGTTCGCCAGACCGCGTACAAGGGCCTCGAGCCCGGCCGGGACCCGCGCGAGGTGGTCCGCGAGCGCGCCGTAGACCCGTCGAAGGCGGAGCGTGACCCAGAGTCAACGCTGATCGCGGTCGCGGAGGTCGAGCCCGTCACGCCGGCCCCCGGGACATCGACCCCGATGCCCGCCGAACCCGACCCGTCATGGCTCGTCACGCGGGCGGAGCTCGAGGCTCTCGCCCGTCTCAAGGCCGAGGGCACGTGGCATGTCGCCGGGCAGGACCTCAAGCTCACCAACCTCGACAAGGCGCTGTTCCCGCCGCGCGAGGGGGTCGACGAGGAGGCCGTGACCAAGCGCGACCTCATCGGCTACTTCGCAAGGATCGCGCCGGCGATGCTGCTGCACCTCGCGGACCGGCCGCTCAACCTCCAGCGCTTCCCCCACGGGGCGGGCTCGCCCGGGTTCTGGCAGAAGGACATCCCCTCATCCGCCCCGAAGTGGCTCACGATCTGGCGCGAGACCGGCTTCCGCGAGCGCGAGGACCGGGCCCCCAACGACCACCTCGTCGCCGACCGCGCGGCGACGCTCTGCTGGCTGGGCAACCAGGCAGCCTTTGAGATCCACGCCTGGACCTCGACCCGCGACGATCCCTGGACGCCGACCTATGCGCTTATCGACATCGACCCCGGCACGAACACCACCTGGGACGAGACGATCACCCTCGCGCGCCTCTACCGCACCGCGCTGGAGCACCTCGGCGTGCGCGCGTACCCCAAGCTCACCGGCAGCCGCGGCGTCCAGGCGTGGATCCCGCTCGAGCGCGGGCGCTACACGTACGCGGACACGAGCGCATGGGTCGAGACGCTCTCGCGGGCGATCGGCGCCACCGTGCCTGACCTCGTGTCCTGGGAGTGGGCGAAGCGCGAGCGCGGCGGCAGGGCGCGCCTCGACTACACCCAGAACGCGGCCATCAAGACGCTCGTCGCCCCGTACGCCGTCCGGCCGCGTCCGGGCGCGCCGGTCTCCGCACCGATCCGCTGGTCGGAGCTGGACGACGCGGACCTCGCGCCCGACCGATGGACTGTGCGCAGCATCGTCGCGCGGGTCGCGCAGGTGGGCGACCTGTGGGCCGCGATGCCCGGCGACGCCCAGGTCCTCCCAAAGCTCTGACGACGCCGGCGCCGCACCCGGCGGCCGGCGCCGGAGCCGCGCCTGGCCGCCCCGAGGGTCCGCCGCCTCCGGGGTCCGTCGCCCGGCCCCGCAGTCGGGGTGTCGGGATTCCCCGCAATCGATCCTGCGGGCCCGCCCGCTTCCGCGCGCGTCACCCGTGGCCCAGCATCCGGGACGGCGGGTCGCCCCGGGGCGTGACCGCCGACCGGCCCGGCCGGCGCCTCCTCTGCGGCGGTGGCACGGGACCTCGCGGAGCCTCGCGCTCCGCCTCGTTGACGGTGTGGCTGCCCGGGCGGTCCCCGGGAGGTTCGTGCCCATGCGTCGGCCGCTCCTGCTCCTCGTGCTGCTCGCCTTCGGCACCTCGGCCTGCGGAGGCTCCGCCGCGACGGCGGCCCCCGCCGGCAGCGTCCCCCAGGACCACCCCCGCCCGACCCGCGCCCCGTGGACGGCGTCCGCGGCGCCCCCCACCGCGGCGCCCGCCGCGACCCCCAATGACGGCGTCACCTACACCGATCCCGGCGTCAACCCGTTCGTGCCCGCGGACCGCGACCGCGAGTCCACCTTCGCGCTGGACGTCGACACCGCGTCCTATGCCATCGCCCAGCGCTACGTCCACGATGGCAACCTCCCGGATCCCTCTGCGATCCGCGTCGAGGAATTCGTCAACGCG
>JANNHX010000142.1:0-2691 GCA_031404615.1 Chloroflexota bacterium | reverse complement strand
GGCCACGATCGGCTTCTACCCGGGCTACACAGTGAACTTCATCACGATCATCGCGCTCTACACGATCGCCACGTGCCTTTACTGGATCTGGTTCCGGGCGGCGGACCGGCGGGCGCTGGCGGCCCGGCTGGCGGTCTGAGGCGGGTCTCGACACCGCGGGGCCCGGGGGGACTGGCAGTCATAGCCGCGCCGGGTGCCGACGCCCCCCGATGACCATCAGGCATAGGAGGGGCCCTCCCGCGGCCCCATTCGGGCATGGGCGATGACTGCCAGGCATGGGAGAAGCCCGGCCGACGCTACGGGTATGACTGGCAGTCCTCCCTGGCGCCAACCTGGGTGGCCGCAGTGGGGGCATCGAGCAGGTACCCGTCCGGGGCCCCGGCCGGTAGACTGCGCGCCATGGCAGACGCGCCCGTTCCCGCTCGTGCGAAGACCGCGATCCCGAAGAACCCCGGCCGGCACGAGCTCGGCATGAAGGCCACGCTCCTGTTCCCGGACAAGGACATCGTGGAGCGGTTCTACGTGCCGCTCGTCTACACGGCCTGCCGCACCTGCTACTCCGAGCTCGAGCCCCAGGAGATCTTCCGGCGCGCGGTCGCGGGCGAGATCGCGCCGGCGTCGATGCAGCGGCTCATCGGCAACGTCATCGAGTCCGGGCACGGCTCCACCATCGAGCACATCGTGTTCACGTTCGCGCTCTCGGGCGTGTCGCGCACGCTGTCACACCAGCTCGTCCGCCATCGCGCGGGCGTGGCCTTCGACCAGCAGAGCCAGCGCTACGTCACGTACAAGGGCGCGGCCACGATGCTGCCGGCGACGATCGCCGAGGCGGACCCGGAGCTCCGCGGCCGTTACGAGGCCCAGGTCGACGGCGCGCTGGGGCTCTACGCGGACCTGGTCGAGGGCGGCATCCCCGGCGAGGACGCGCGGTTCGTCTTCCCCAACGCCACGCGCACGAACCTCGTCATGACGACGAACCTGCGGGCGCTGATCCATATGTCCGGCCTGCGCCTGTGCACGATGGCCCAGTGGGAGATCCGGCGGCTGTTCCAGCTGATCCGCCACGAGGTCTTCATCGTGTCGCCGTTCCTGGGCTCGTTCCTGGCGCCCAAATGCGTGCCGCTGGGCTACTGCGATGAGTTCAACAACCGCGATGAGCACTGCCCCATCCGGCCGCACAAGGACAACGTCCTGGGCGCCTGGGCGCAGAAGCGCGACGAGGCCCGGAGCCGGGGCCGGGACCTGCCGGTCACGTGATCCCGCGGGGGTACGCCCGATGACGATCCGCCTCGAGTTCAGCCGGATCGCACCCGGTGCCGAGATCGGGCCGCACACGCCCGGTGTCGAGACCGTGGTCTACCTCGCGGGCGGCGAGCTCGTGTTCGAGCACGGCGAGGACATGGTCCGTCGTGCCCACATCCGCCCCGGCGACGTGCTGTACGAGGCGCCGGCGGAGCTCCACCGGGTCCGCAACGAGGGCTCGCTCGATGCGCTGGCGCTGATGGCGGCGATCGACGCCGACCCGGCCGATCCCGAGACCACGGCCCGCCGCTGGCTCGAGGACGGCGAGCCGGTCCGGCGGGCGTCCGAGGCCCGTGTCGTCGTCGAGGGCGACGTCCGGCGCACGTTCCTCGTGGAGCCAGGGGACTTCGGCTCGGTGGCGTTCACCGTCACCGAGGTGGAGATCGTGCCCGGTGGCGAGATCGCCTGGCACCGACACCCGGGGTCCGAGCACGCAATCGTCGTGTTCGAGGGGCGGGGAAGGATCTGCGTGGGCGACGTCGAAGAGGTGCTCGAGCCGCTCAAGGGCATCCGCGTGCTCCCGGGCCGGCGCCACCGCGTCCGCAACGACGGGCGGCATCGGCTGCGCTACTACGTCTGCGCGTCGCCCGGCACCGACCCCACCGTGGACCGGCTTCCGGCCGATGCGCCGTCGCGCAACCGCGACGCCTGACCCGCGTCCGGTACCGTCGCACCTGCACCGACTCCACCGTCGCCCCCGGCCAGCCGGCCCGCCGCCTTGCCGGACCACCGTCACGCCCAGCAGACCGAACCCGTGAAGAAGCCCACCAAGACCGTCACCTCGATCGGCTTCGTCGCCTTCGTCATCGCCGCGGCCATCACCGGCCTCGCCGGGATCTCGGGCACGGCGTGGTCCGGCTACGACCGCATGATCCTGCTCTTCCTCGGCATCTTCATCGGCGTGTTCGTGCTCGGCTGGGTTTTGGACCGCGCCGCGAAGAACGCTGCCGGCGGGGGCCGCCAGGTTCCGGATCCGTTTCCCAGGATCTCGCGTCCGGTCAGGCTGGCGCGAGCCCCGAGATGAAGCGGCGGAACACACGCGCGAGGTTCGGGCCGGCCGCGGCGCCCGCCTCGAGGACCTCTTCGTGGTTTAGCGGCTCGCCGCTGTACCCGGCACCGGCGTTGGTCACGAGGGAGACGCCCGCGACCTCGAGTCCGACCCAGCGGGCAGCGATCGCCTCGAGCACCGTGCTCATGCCGACGGCGTCCGCGCCCATGGTGCGGAGCATGCGGACCTCGGCCGGGGTCTCGTTGCGGAGTGGAGGACGTAGGCGACCTGATCGCCGACCTCGAGCACGCGTTCGGATGAAGGTTCTGATCGTCGGCGGCGGCGGGCGCGAGCACGCGCTCGCCTGGAAGATCCGCCGCGACGATCCCGCTACCGAGATC
>JANNHX010000141.1:0-2378 GCA_031404615.1 Chloroflexota bacterium | reverse complement strand
GCGGCGTTGTGGGCGCGGTCGATCGCCTTCTACCCGATGCACCGCAATCGCGGGCAGCCGAGCGGGCCGGGCTGTCCCCACAGGATCGTGAACCGCCGGATGGCCTCGTAGCCGTCGAGCGGCAAGCCCATGTAGTGGTCGCAGGCCGGTCTCTCGAGGACCTCTTCGCAGTGCTCGTGCACGGTTACGCCGAACCCTCGCAGGAAGTCCCCCACGTCGTGCCGGTGATAGGCGCGTCTCCGGTTCAGCGGGTGCTCGATGAAGTCGTAGTCGTACTCGGACAGGGAGTACTGGCCGCGACGCGACGGCGTCCAGGTCTCCATCAACTTGATCAACGCGGGCCTCGGCGTCGCGCTCCCCGGCAGGAGTGCGGAGATGGCGAACCCGTACGATCCGTCGCTATACGGATCGAGTGTCGGACCGGGGAACTCCGCCCCGAAGTTCCAGAGGATGGCCGCAAGGTCCCCGAGGTACCCCTGTAACTCCGGGATCGTCGCCACCTACGCGCGCCGAAGCGCGGCGACGCCGACTGCGACGGGCTTGGACTCACCCTCGCCGATGCGGGGACGAGCACGCGGACGACCGATGGGCGCAGGCTGCGCGCTCCTCAAGCGGCCCGCCTTGTACAGCTCGAAACCCGCCGCGGGGATCCGGTAGATCCGATCCGAGACGGCGATGGCCGGGATCTCGCGAGCGTGGATCTTCCGCAGCACGGTGCTCGTGCTGATGTTCAGCTCGAGCGCGATGTCCGCTGGTGTCAGAAACTGCTTCGTCTGCATCGTGTGCTCTCCATGACGTATCGTCCACGATAGAGCACATGCCGTGGGTGTCAAGTCCCTCTCCGAGTCCGCTGCCGCACCGCCTCGGAGGTCGGTCCCGGCGGTCAGTCCGGCAGGACGCGGAACCCGAGGGCGACCGCGTTGGACCGGATGCGCTCGTCGAGGCTCAGGACATCGAGGTCGTTGATCGCCGACCGCACGACCTCGGCTGTCGCCAGGTGGATCGCGTCGAGGGACCCGATGGCATCCTGCGGGAACGAACGTCGGGCGCGCTCCACGACGGGCGGGCTGATGGGCTCGATTCCCCAGCCAGCCGTCAGTTCATCGACTCGTTCGCTGAGCAGATCGGCCGTGGATTTGTCGAAGGCGCCGACCGCGACGTAGCGGTGGAGCGCCCGGTCGATCTCGACTTGCGTCAGCACGGATGTCACGACCGTGTCGGCGCTCAACAGCAGCTCAGCCACGGCGTCCCCGCGGGCCTCCCCCAGCAGCCACGCGAGCACGGCACTGGACTCGACGTATCGCGTCACGCTCGGTCCTCGCGCAGGAAGTCGATCATCTCTTTCGTGGAGCGCCCTCCAAGGTCCACCTTGGGCAACGGACGCCGGTAGAGCTCGGGGTCGTTCGGTCGCGTCGGCAGGCGCAGGCCATCACGACGCGCCAGCTCCAGGAGCCCCGGGTGGATCCCCGGCAGGGTCGAGTGGCCCGGCGGCACCAGCTCCGCGACCACGCGGCCGCGGTCGGTGACGATGACGACCTCGCCGGCCTCGGCGCGGCGCACATACGCGGACAGGTGGTTCTTGAGCTCGCGGATGCCGACGGTCTCCATGCCCGGCAATGTAGCCACGTGTGGCCACATTGTCAACGGGCCACCGTTGGGCCTGAAGATGCATCTCCTGACCATGCACTCGCGGGGCACCTTCGTCCTCCCCGCCGACGTTCGGCGGCGCCACCATCTCGATGGCCCGGATGCCCAGATCAGGCTGATCGAGCTACCAGCGACTCAGCGACCCCGAGGCGATGTTCCGCAAGGCCCTCGAATCCTTCGTTCCGGCCTGCGACCGCTATGCCGCCGACTCCACGGCCAAGTGGCCGGCTGCACTGCAGGTCAAGGATGTCGAGGGTGCCCCTGGCGTGTGGGAGATGACCTGGAGCTTCACCGGTCCGGACGGCCGGGCCACCTTCGGGTTCGTCAGGATCGACGGTTCACTCGGGGTTCGATGGCGTCGGGTCGGCGACCACTCGATCTTCACGCGTCCGTGGCGGTTCGACCTTGCGGATGATGCCCTCGCCCTCCTCCCGGTCGTCGCGGCGGCGGAACACGGCGGCGGTCGAACACGGCGGCGGTCGAACACGGCGGCGGTCCGCCTCGGCGGCGGTCCGCCTCGGAGGCGGTCCGCCTCGGAAACTCATGTGGTGCATCAATTCGGCCCCGTCGCTGGCGGTTCGCCGCGGGAGTCGGGCAACTCGGGGGTCCCGCCTGCGGCGAGCTCGCCGATCTGACATTCTGGACGCTTCAGGCTTACGGCCTGCTGGGAATTACGTTTTTGAGTTTTTTCCCCAGGCTCTTCCACTTCCAAGAGTACGCATTCTTTCTCT
>JANNHX010000140.1:0-3446 GCA_031404615.1 Chloroflexota bacterium | reverse complement strand
ACCTGACCGGCGGCTTCGACATCAACAAGGGCGCGAGGCGAAGGCCGGGCTCGAACCCTTCGGGCTGCGGGTGGCGGTCGAGTTCCGCAACGCGTCCTGGTTCAACGAGAAGAACCTGGAGCGGACGCTGCGCTTCCTCGAGGACGAGGCGATCCCGCTCGTCGTGGTGGACGGGCCGCAGGGCTTCAAGTCCTCGGTGCCGCCGGTCGTGGCGGTGACGAACCCGGCGCTGGCGGTCGTGCGGTTCCATGGCCGGCGCACCGCGACCTGGGAGGCGATGGCGGGGCTGCCGACCGTCGAGCGGTTCCGCTACCTCTATGGCCGCGATGAGCTCAGCGAGAGGGTCACGCGCAACGCCCAGGCGGCCGCGACGGCGGTCGACACCCACGTCCTGATGAACAACTGCTACGCCAACTACGGCTCGACGAACGCCCGCGAGCTGGCCGCGATGCTGGCGGGCGAGCTGTCGGGCGCTGCCGGCCGCGACGCGTAGGCACGGAGGGAGTCGCCGCCATGGCCACCAACGAGGTCCCGGGGTTCCGCCCGTCCGTCCACGGGCTGGCCTTCGCCAACGCCTTCCCGCCGGGCCCGACGATGCGCCTGGGGTCCTTCGACCCCCGGGTCATCGGGTTCGGGGACGCGTCCGCGGGGCTGTGCGGCGGCATGGCCCTGACGGCTCGCGACCTGTACGAAGCGGGGATCGCGGCGCCGGCCGCGCAGACGGCCCCGCCGGACAACGGCTCGCCCCGGTTCCGTGCCCTGGTCCGGCGCCAGGTCCAGTCGCTCGACTGGTTCCGGGTCCCGCTGCGCTACCTGGACCTGCAGGCCCTGCGCCCGGACCCGCCGGGCGGGCTCGCCCAGCGCCTGCGCCGGGAGCCGCCGCGCGTCGACGCGGTGCTCCGCGAGTGGCCCCGGATCCGCGCGGAGATCGACGCGGGGCATCCGTCCGTCGTGGGGCTCATCCGCGCGGCCGGTGGCTCGCCCTGGAAGCTCACGCGGAACCACCAGGTGCTGGCCTGGGGCTGGGAGGCGGGCGAGGGGCGCATCACGCTGCGCGTCTACGACCCCAACCACCCCGGCCGGGACGACGTGGAGCTGCGGGTGACGATCGAGGACGTGCCCGGCGCACCGTGGCGCGACCGGATCCGCCTCGCCCAGACGACGGGCGAGCCGCTCCTCGGGTTCTTCCGCCAGCCGTACCCGCGCGGGACAAGCGTCCGGGCCTGGCGCTGAGCGGCGTCCCCGACTCCGGGCCGCCGCGGGCTCGCCCGCCGCTCGGCTCACCTCCGCTGGTGGGACTGCCAGTCATAGCTACGGCGTTCCCCGCCGGTGTCCTGGGACTGCGGAGCATGGGAGAGGCCCGTCTGCGGCCATCTCGGGGCGTCCCCGATGACTGCCACGCATATGAAGGGCCCTCGCGACGATGCGCCTATGACAGGCAGTCCGACCCTTCGCGCCTCGCGCTGATCGGCGTGCCTACTCCGGGCCGATCCCGGTGCCCGACGTCGTGCCGCCGCCCGTGCGGTTGCGGGTCCTGGCGTTGAGGCCGGCGGAGGGACCAGCAGGCGCCTCGGCGTCCGGGACGGGCGCCTCGAAGTCCTCGCGGCGGCCGCCGCACTTGTAGCAGACGCGTGCGGCGAGGCCGTTGCGCGACGCGCAGCGGATGCAGAACCACGGTGTCTGCGCAAGCCCCGGGCGCCTGTCCAGCGCCTTGTTCGCCGCGACCGGGGCGTACGTTCGCCACAGCTCCACCAGGTGGTCGGTCGCCGCGACCAGGAAGCGCTGGATCGGGATCGCGAGCAGCACGATGACGATGACCCCGATCACGATGGGGATCACGACCTCGGGGCCGGTGTTCATGTCCTCGGGCGTGGCGATGGGCGTCATGGGCGCGATCCTGAGCGTATGGCGCACGTCCCGCAAGGGCCCCGTTGGTGGCACCCGGGTGGCATGACCCGCACGGCGGATGCGCCGGCCCGGTCTCCCCACGGGAGCCGGGCCGGCGCCCGCGTGGCCGGCTGCGGCGCTCCTCCACTCCGCCGCCGGCCGTGGATGGTGCGACGGGCTACCGCTCGAGGCGGGCCGCGTCGTCCAGGAAGGCCAGGAAGTCCTGGACCTCGCCCGAGCGCGGCAGGTCCCGCGCCAGCTCATCGGCCGTGGCGGCAACGTCGCGCAGCGTGTAGCCGTCTCCCCAACGGCTCTGGCGGAAGACCTCGGCCGCCGCGGCAACCAGGGCGTCCAGCCGGAAGGCCGGGGCCGTGGCTTCGAACTTCTCCGCGAGGTCGCCCAGCCGGACATCTGAGGCAAGCTCGCGGCTCCGGCCGCCCTCGGGCTCGGTCCAGCGGACTCGGACGGTCGCGATGCGGTCGGACGCGCGGCCCTCGCCGGTCAGGCGCAGGGCATAGAGCGCAGTGGACGCGTGCCCCGCCCCGATCGCGCCCGCGTCGACCGTGTCGTCGGTGAACTGCTCGTCCGCGACGTCGCGGTTCTCGTAACCGATGAGCCGGTACGACTCGACGACCGCGGGGTCGAACTCGACCTGGGCCTTGGCGTCGAGCGCCACCGACTGGAGCGTCGAGGTGAGCTCGGAGCCGAACAGCGTCCGGGCGTCATCGATCGTGTTGACGTAGGCGTAGAAGCCGTCGCCCTTGTCGGCGAGCTGCTCCATGAGCGTGTCGTTGTAGTTGCCCATCCCGAAGCCCACGGTCACGAGCTGGACGCCGAGCGAGGCATCCCAGCGGATCCTGCGCAGGATCGCCTCGGGGTCCGTGTCACCGACGTTGGCCACGCCGTCCGACGCGAGGATCACGCGGTTGATGCCGCCCTCGCGGAAGGTCCCCGCGGCGAGCTGGTAGCCCAGGGCCAGGCCGGCCTCGGCGTTGGTGGAGCCGTCGGTGCGCAGGCCCTCGATGGCGTCGACGATCCGGACGGCGTCGCGGACCGAGGTCGGCTCGAGCACGACGCGCGCCTCGGAGCCGTAGGTGACGATCGCGACGCTGTCGGCGCGGGCGAGGCGGTCGACGAGCAGCGTCAGGGCGCGCTTGACGAGGCCCAGCCGGTCCTCGCGCTCCATCGAGCCCGACGTGTCGATGACGAAGGTGAGGGCCGCGTCCTTGCGAGCCTCGTCGTCGATGACCCTGGCCTGGATCCCGACCCGCATCAGGACCTCGTCCCGCGGCAGGAGCGGGCTGGGGCCGCCGTCCGCGCGGATGGCGAAGGTGTCGTCGCGCGGGGGCTCGTAGCCCTGGTCGAACGCGTTGACGAATTCCTCGACGCGGATCGCAGAGGGATCCGGGAGGTTGCCATCGTGGACGTAGCGCTGGGCGATGGCATAGGACGCGGTGTCGACCAGGCCATCGATCTTGCCGACGGTGAGCAAATCATAGACGTGCGGACAGGGCGGCTTAACGACATTCAACTGCTTGAATAATTCGCTCATGTACTGG
>JANNHX010000139.1:0-5942 GCA_031404615.1 Chloroflexota bacterium | reverse complement strand
CCAGCGTTGCTCTCTCCTGGCAGGCCTCCGCCGGCGCGTCGACGTATGACGTGTACCTCGTCGAGCCCGACCAGCATCTCGGTGAGCGAGAGGGGCGAGGCCTCCAGCGCCGGGGCGGCCTGTTGGAGCGCGAGCAGGGCGGCAGGTCGATCACTGTCGCCACAGGAGCCATCGAGGAAGTTGCGGGCCTGCTCCAGCTTGCCGGCGGCCAGGATCGACGGCACCGCCCCATCGAGGACCCGCGCTGCGGAGGCCGGATCGTCGGCGGCGCGGTAATGCCACGCGGCCGCATACCAGTCGGTGGCCTCGGTCGCGATGGCGACGATCCGGTGCAGTTCGCGCACCGCCGCCCTGCCGATCTCCGCGGTCAGGCGCGCCTCCAGGAACTCGCGGACCAGCGGATGGAAGCGGTGCGCCGACTGGCGGTCCGGGCGCGTGAGCAGGCCGAGGCGCTCGCTCTCGGCGATCGATGCGATGACGGCATCGGCCGGCCGGTCGTCCACGAGCATCGCCGAAGCCACGTCCACGGCGGTCAGCAGGGCCGCGCGGGACAGGAAGTGCTGGAGCTCCGGCGCGAGGGTCCCGAGCATCTCCTCCGCGAGGAAGTCGTAGAGGTCACCATGCGACGCGTCGAGGTGGGCGACCAGCTCCCGCGGGTCGGTTGCGCCCGGCTCGTCCAGCCCGGTCCGCACGAGGGTCAGCAGTGCCGCCCAGCCGTCCGTTCGGTCGACGAGGTCCGAGACGATGTCCTCGTCCAGCGGCCGGTGATAGGCATCGCGGAAGAGGCGTGACGTCTCGTCGACGTCGAAGCACAGGTCCCGGCCCTCCAGGGTCATCACGCCGCCGCGCGCCCGCAGGCGGCCCATCGAGAACCTCGGGTTGGCGCGCGTCGCGATGACCATCGAGAAGCCGGAGGCCGTCCGGTCCAGGAGGGCGCGCACGATCGGCTCCGTCTCCGAGAAGCCGTCGACCACGTGGTAGTCGTCCAGGATCAGCGTCAGCCCGCGGGCGCTGCTGGTTCCGAACGCCGAGACCTCCCGGGCGAGGTTGACGGTCAGCTCGTGCTGGCTCGTCCCACCCGTTTCGAGCTCGTGGAGGAGCCGGAACGTGTCCGGCGCGAACCCGGGGTCGATCTCCCGCCCGCTCGCGACGATGTGCCGGATGAAGGTCAGCCAATCACGGTCATCCGGCTCGAGGCGGTACCACGCGGTCATCCGCGCGGTGTGCATCGCCCAGTCCGCGAGCAGCGTCGTCTTGCCGAAGCCCGCCTCCGCGACGATCAGTGCGAGGCGGCCGGCCGTGGCCCGCTCCAGCCAGGAGTTGAGACGCTCCCGCGAGAGGGTGTCGTCGCGCGGCGGGGGACAGTGGATCCTTGCCGGCTGGACCGGCAGCTCGCTCAAGCGATAGCTCCCGGCGACAAGCATCGACACGGGTCTGCCCGGCCCAACCGCCACCAGCCCATGCTCGTGCCCGACTCCCCTCAACGGCGGCGTCGGTTGGGTTTGGGCTCCCTGTTCCGCACCGCTGCTGGCGGCTGAAGATACGGCCTCGCCGGCCGCCGGGGATGGGCGCTTCGGCCCGGTCACGGCGGGACGCGCGGCGTGGAGGGAGGCGGTGGTCCAGCGATGGTCGGACCGCTCGGTCATCTGGGGCATGCGCCGCAGTCTGCGGATGGTCGCTCACCGCGCGCTTATGCGGTCACCCGTCGATGTGGATAACTCCCGCCGGACGGTCGCGCCCGAAGCCACGGGACGAGGTCAGCCCTCGTACTCAAACCCGAGCTTGAGCTGCACCTGGTACTCGACGATCTCGCCATCCTCGATCCGGGCCGTGGACTTCACCACCTCGATGGTCCGGATGTTGCGCACGGTCTTCGATGCGGTGGCGACGGCCTGGCGGGCGGCGTCGCTCCACGACTTCGGGCTCGTGCCGACCATCTCGCGAACGATGATCACGCCCACTCCTGATCCTCCTGCTGCCTGATCGGGCCAGCATAGGCCATGGCCCGGGCTCTCAGGCCCAGGCTCATGCGCTCAGGCCCACGCTCAGGACCCGGCGGACTCCGCGCGCACCTTGTCGAAGCAGGTGGAGCAATAGACGGGGCGGTCGTTGCGCGGCGCGAACGGCACGACGGCCTGGCCACCGCACGAGTTGCAGACGGCGGCGTGGTACTCGCGGGCTCCCGACGGCGCCCCGGTGGTGCGGGCGTTCTTCGCCGCCGACCGGCACGAGGGGCAGCGCTGCGGATCGTTGACCAGGCCCTTGCTGGAGAAGAACTGCTGCTCGCCGGCCGAGAACACGAACGGCTCGCCGCAATCGCGACATGTCAGCGTGCGATCCTGGAACACCCGTCCTGACCTCCCCTGTCCATGGTCGCCGCGGACCCCGTGCGAGCTACGCGGGAGTCGCAGCGGCAGTGCGCTCGGGCGGCGGGACCGGGAGACCGGTGGCGTTGCGCGGAGAATACTTCGCTCGTCAAGGCGTTCCCGGCTGCTTGTCGCCAGCTTGTCGGCGGCTCGGAACCGTCGCCGAAGCAGGGAACCGGACGGCGCCGCGGGGCGTCCGGAGGCGCATGTCGACCACTCCCCGCCTTCCTGCCGCCCTCCTCCTGATCGCCCTGGGTGCCGCCGCGTGCGGCTCCGGGGGTGTGTCCACCCAGTCCGCGTCGCCCGGCTCGTCGGCGCCCGTCTCGCCACCCGCGTCGCCCGAGAACCCGACCGCCGCCCCGAGTGCAACGATCGAAGGGATGGTTCATCCGACCGGTGCCGAGGAGATCGTCCTCCGCTTCGACGAGGCCGGCGGGTTCACGCCGCCAGAGTGGCAGGCCGCGCGCATCCCGTACTTCACGCTCTACGGCGACGGCCGCGTCGTGTTCATCCACACCGCCACCCCGCAGCCTGAGCGCACCGACGGCGTCTTCGTGGGCATGCCGCTGCGCACCGTGATGCTCAACGATGACCAGGTCCAGGAGCTGCTGGGGTTCGCGCTCCTCGACGGCGGCCTCGCGATCGCGCGTGAGAGCTACGACAACCAGATGGTCGCCGATGCGCCCAGCTCCATCTTCACGATCAACGCCGACAACGACACGAAGACCGTGTCCGTCATGGCGCTTGGCATGGAGAACCAGCCGGGACCCGACACGGCAGTGCTCAAGAAGCTGCAGGCGCTCGGTGAGCTGCTGCGCAACTTCGACCAGGGCAACATCGATGCGAGCCAGCCATACGTGGCAACGGCGTACCGCGGCGTGATCCTTGAGCAACAGGGCATCGCCGGCGTGAAGGTCGTCGACTGGCCGTGGACGGACCTCAAGCCGACCGACTTCAAGCTCCCCGCCGACGCAAACTCGCTCCAGCAGGGCACCGCGACGCTCACGCCGGAACAGGCTGCCGCCGTGGGGGTCGAGCCGTTCGAGAACGGCATCTCGTCCGGCGTCTTCGTCAAGGCCGATGACGGGAAGATCTACTCGCTGGTCATCCGCCCGCTGCTGCCGGACGAGAAGGCCTAGCCGCGTCGACGACGGTCGCGGGCGTCAGCCGACGTCCGCGAACCGCTCTCCGGCGTAGTTCACGAAGCGTGTCTGCGCCTTCTTGAACCACAGGTCGATCTCGCCGGTGGGGCCGTTGCGGTGCTTGGCGAGCTTGAGCTTGACGACCTCGCCCTCGGTGGACTGGTCGTCCGAGCCGCGCTCCTTCTCGCGCCACAGGAACATGACGAGGTCCGCGTCCTGCTCGATGGAGCCCGACTCGCGCAGGTCCGAGAGCCGCGGCTCCTTGGACTCTCGCATCTCCGGCTGGCGGGAGAGCTGCGAGAGGGCGATGACCGGGACCTTGAGCTCGCGGGCGAGGGCCTTGAGCCCGCGCGAGATCTCGGCGACCTCCTGGACACGGTTCGCGTCCTTGGTCGTGGTGGAGGACTGCATGAGCTGGAGGTAGTCCACGATCACGAGGTCCAGTCCCGACTCCGCCTGGAGGCGGCGTGCCTTGGTGCGCAGCTCCATCGTGGAGATGTTGGGGGTGTCGTCGATGTAGATCGGTGCCTCGGACAAGGTGTTCATCGCGGGCGCGATCCGCGTGAAGTCCAGCTCGTCCAGGAAGCCGGTACGCAGGCGCTGCGAGTCGATGTTGGCGACCGACGAGAGCAGGCGCAGCACCAGCTGCTCCTTGCTCATCTCGAGGCTGAAGATGCCGACCGCCTTGCGGTCCCGCGCCGCCGCATGCTCCGCGATGTTGAGCGCGAAGCTCGTCTTGCCGACCGACGGCCGGGCCGCGAGGATCACGAGGTCGCTCTTCTGGAGCCCGGTGGTGAGGGCGTCCAGGTCCTGGAAGCCCGTCCGGACGCCGCTGATCTCGCCGCGGTGCTCGTGGAGGTAGTCAAGGCGGTCGTACGCGTCGTGGAGGAGGCTCTTGAGCGCGGAGAACCCGGCCGCCACTCGCCGCTGGCTGACGGCGAACAGCTCCGACTCCGCCCGGTCGATCGCCTCCTGGACCTCGGCTGGATCCTCGTACCCGATGCCGGCGATCTTGCCGGCGGCCGAGATCAGGTTCCGCAGCACCGCCTTGCGCTCCACGATCCGCGCGTACTGCGCCGCATGGACCGCCGTCGGTGTCTGGTTGGACAGCGTGCCGAGGTAGGAGCGTCCGCCGATCGCGTCGAGGTCCCCGGTCCGCTCGAGCGCCTCAGCGACGGTCACGACGTCCACGGGCTCGCGGCGCTCAGAGAGGTCCATCATCACCGCGAAGATGCGGCCGTGGGCCTGGCGGTAGAAGTCCTCGGGCTTGAGGAAGTCCGCGACTTCGATGATCGCGTCCCGGTCGATGAGGATCGACCCGAGGACGGATTGCTCGGCTTCGATGGATTGCGGGGGCAGGCGATCGATCATTGGGTCCTGAATGTGCCCGTGTGGTGTGACACCTTCACTGTCACGGAGATCCCCCCCGCCCGGTAGGGGCTTATCCCCGACGCGTCGACTTCAGCCGTGCCCCGGTGTGGACGCAATGTGGATAGGTCGTGCAGCAGTCGCCCAAAGCGGCCGCGCCATCAGTCCAGTCTTCGGATGACGCCGATAAGCTTCCCCTGGATCCGCACCGAGGGATAGAACTGGGGCGGGTAGTTGGGGTTTGCCGGCTGGAGTCGGATGCGGTCCTTCTCCTTGAAGAAGCGCTTCAGCGTGACCGCGTTCTCCTCGACCTGGGCGACGACGATGTCCCCATCCCGGGCCGTGTCCTGCTGGCGGATGACCACGAAGTCACCGTCCGCGATATGGGCCTCGATCATCGAGTCGCCGCGGACGCGCAGCACGTAGGCCTCGCCCGCGGGGGCAAGGATGTCCGGGACCGCGAGGGTCTCCGCGACGTCCTGGTAGGCCTCGATGGGCCCGCCGGCCGCGATCTCGCCGATGATCGGCAGGATGTGCGACTCGCTGGTCATCGACTGCGGCATGAGCTCTGGCCCGAGGCCCATCATCAGGGCGGCGTGGGGCGTGAGCCGGATGGCGCGCGACTGGGCCGCACCCCGCTCCAGGTAGCCATCCCTCTCCAGGATCTGGAGATGGTGGTGCACCGCCGAGGTGGAGGCGAGGCCGACCGCCTTGGCGATCTCGCGGACGCTCGGGGGATACCCGCGCGCACGGATCGTCGCCGCGATCACGTCCAGGATCTTGCGCTTGCGTTCCGCGTCGTGACGGGTCACGGGGGCGTCTCCTTGTGGTTGACCTGATGATACCGAACGGACGTTCGATGTCAACTGCGTTTCTGCGCCGGGTGTCGACCCTGCCGCCATGGCACGCGTGGGAGCCACGGAGCGGGGTCACGTGCATGGCTCATCTTCGCCGGCGTGAACTCCGCCAACGTCGAGTGGTGGTACGGCCACAACGCCGTCGGCTTCCTCTTCACGACGCCCTTCCTGGCGATGTTCTTCTACTTCATGCCGAAGGCGCTGAACCT
>JANNHX010000138.1:0-24428 GCA_031404615.1 Chloroflexota bacterium | reverse complement strand
TGCGCGACTCGATCGCCACGTCGTCCTCGAGGCCCAGCCGCTCCATGAGCCCCGCGACGCGGTCGGATGCGAAGCGCTTCATGAGGTCGTCTTCGAGCGAAAGATAGAAACGCGACGAACCGGGGTCGCCCTGACGGCCGGCGCGACCGCGCAGCTGGTTGTCGATTCGGCGGCTGTCGTGCCGCTCCGTGCCGATGATATGGAGACCGCCGACCGCGACGACCCGCTCGTGGTCCTCGTCGGTGACGAGCTTCGCCTCGGCGAGGGCCGCGTCGTAGGTCGCCTTGTCGACCTCGGCCGGGTTCAAGCCGCGCTTGTGGAGGATCTCCGACGCGAGCCCGGCCGGATTGCCGCCGAGCAGGATGTCGGTGCCGCGGCCGGCCATGTTCGTGGCGATCGTGACGGCGCCGGTTCGCCCCGCCTGGGCGATGATCCCCGATTCCTTCTCGTGGAACTTGGCGTTGAGGGTCTCGTGCTTGATCCCGCGCCGCTTGAGCATCGTCGAGAGGACCTCGGACTTCTCGACCGACACGGTGCCCACGAGGACCGGGCGCCCGGCCTCGGTCATCTCGACGATCTCGTCGATGAGCGCGTTGAACTTGGACGACTCGTTCTTGAAGACGAGGTCCGGGTAGTCGTCGCGGATCATCGGGCGGTGGGTGGGGACCGCCACCACCTCGAGGTTGTAGATCTTGTGGAACTCCTCGGCCTCGGTCATCGCCGTGCCGGTCATCCCGGCCAGCTTGTCGTAGAGGCGGAAGTAGTTCTGGAAGGTGATCGTGGCCAGGGTCCGGGACTCGCGCTGGACGCGCAGACCCTCCTTCGCCTCGACCGCCTGGTGCAGGCCCTCGCTCCAGCGGCGGCCCGGCATCTTGCGCCCGGTGAACTCGTCGACGATGATGATCTCACCCTCCTCGACGATGTAGTCCCGGTCGCGCTTGTAGAGCGCGTGGGCCTTGAGCGCCGAGTCGAAGTGGCGGGCGAGCCGCGGGTCCGCGTCGTAGAGGTTCTCGATGCCCAGGAGCTGCTCGATCTTGTCGATGCCCTCCTCGGTGGGGCTGACGGCCTTGTCCTTGAGGTCGACGAAGAAGTCGCCGCCTTCCTCGTCGCCCTCCGGCCGGGCCTTGAGGCGCGGCACGAGGCGGGCGAAGGTGAAGTACAGGTCCGCCGACTCCTCGGCCTGGCCCGAGATGATGAGCGGGGTCCGCGCCTCGTCGATGAGGATGTTGTCGACCTCGTCCACGATGGCGAACGAGCGCTCGCGCTGTACCCGGCCCTCGAGCTGGTCGACCATGTTGTCGCGCAGGTAGTCGAAGCCGTACTCGTTGTTGGTGCCGTAGGTGATGTCGGCGGCATACGCCTCGCGGCGGGTGACGGGCCGCAGGTTCATCAGCCGCTCGTCGGTCGTCGGGAAGCCCGGCTCGAACAGGTAGCTCGTGTCGTGGGTGATGACTCCCACGGACAGCCCCAGGAACCGGTATGCGGGCCCCATCCACTGCGCGTCGCGACGGGCGAGGTAGTCGTTGACGGTGACGATGTGCGCGCCCCGGCCGGTGAGGCCGTTGAGCACGGCGGCGAGGGTCGGGATGAAGGTCTTGCCCTCGCCCGTCCGCATCTCGGCGATCTTGCCCTGGTGGAGCGCGATGGCGCCCAGCAGCTGGACGTCGTACTGGCGCATGCCCAGGGTCCGCTTCATGGCCTCACGGCCGGCGGCGAACACCTCCGGGATGATGTCGTCCAGGGCCGCGCCAAGGCGCTCGTTCTCGCGCTTGCGGCGGGCCTTGGTGAGGTCCCGGCGACGCTCGAGGTCGGAGTGGTCGAGCTCGTCCTCGGAGGGCTCCTCGGGCTCGGCGGCCTCGAGGACATCGGCCCGGATCACGTCGATCCGCTCGCGGATCTCCTCGTCGGAGAGGCCCTCGTACTCGGGCTCGAGCTCGTTCGTACGATCGATGAGCGGCTGGATCTTGCTCAGCTCACGGTCGTTGCTGTCGAAGAATCGGGAGAGGAAGCGCATGGCCGGCTGAGTATAGGGTGAGGGGCCGTGGAGGCCCCAGAATCGGGCCTCGAGCGGCGCTCCGGCGGGTGGGTGCGGCGCTCCCGCGGCTCCCATCCCTTGGTTACGCCTCGGCGTGGTGTTGGAGGCGGTTCGCTCCCCCGATGGCCGCAAACCCGTCCCAGGCACCTCCACCCGGCGTAGGGAGAGGAGATCAGCGCGGCTCGCGCTCGAGTACCACTTGGAGGCGTAGGCGAGCCGAGGGAGTCACCGCTCCGAGCGCCGCCGCGTGGGGGCCGAGGATCGGGCTGAGGCTGGGTCAGGGGGCTGGCGCGAGCTCCACGCCGTTGGCGTCGTCGGTCACGACAATGTCGCCGGGGAGCGCCTTGAAGTCGTTCGGGGCCATGATGCCCGGGTCGACACGGACGTTGACATCGGGGGCGATGTCGATCGCTGGGGCCGGGACCGGCACCGCGGGGGCGGGGACCGGCATCGCGATGCCGCCGCCGCCGAACCCGCGCTCGACCATCATGCCGTTCATCCCCCCGCCGACGACCGTCCCGTTGGGGAACAGCGTCGAGGTCAGGGCGGCGACCGCGAACACCAGGGCGGTGCCCAGGCCCATGACGCCGGTGACGATGACGCCGGCGCGCATCAGGGGGCCGGGTCCGGGACGGCGATCGCGGGTGCCTCGACCGCCGGCATCACCATCACGTCGTCGAGGATCGCGCCGCCGCCCGCCGGCATCGGCTTGCCGAACACCACGCCGGAGTTCCAGCCGCTCGAGACGAGCGTGCCCTGGGGGAACAGCATCGCGGTGGCCGCGGCGAGCGCGAAGACGAGGGCGGTGCCGCCGCCGAGGACGCCGGTGCAGACCAGGAATCGTCGCATGGTGTCCCCCGGGACGCCGGGCCCCGACGTGCGGTTCCCTACGCGGGGAAGGACCAGATGCCGTGCAGGCCGAGCGCCGGGATCCCGACGTAGCCGACCACGATGATCGCGAAGGTGATGATCCCCAGGACGAGCCAGAACGCGACCGCGCGACCCGTGGAGGTGGGGTTCATCTCCGGGTTGGCGAGCTCCGGGAGCTTGCCGCCCTTGAGCGCCGCGCCCCAGCGGGGGGAGCGGAGCGTCTCGCGGTAGTCCTCGTCCGGCCCGGTCCGGACCTCAAGGCCGCCCTTCCCGTCGGGGCGGTGCAGCTGCAGGCTCATGGGTCTCCGAAGTGTCGCGCTCAGGCGCCCGCCGGTGCGGGCAGGGCTGATGGTACGTCGTCGTCATCCGCCGGTGCGGCCGGTCCGTCCAGGCCATCGTCCCACAGGAGCATCTCCTGAGTGAACGAGACCTCGGACGAGAAGAGCGCGCCAACCGACTCGCCGCGGTGGATCCGCTTGATCGCCTCGCCGATGAGCGGCGCGACCGAGAGGACCTTGATGCGCGGGATGTGCTTGTCGGCGGGGAGCGGAATCGTGTCCGTGATGATGACTTCCTGGAGGTTGGAGCTGCTGATCCGGTCGATGGCCGGGTCGGACAGCACCCCGTGCGTGGCGCAGGCGTAGATGTCCCTGACGCCCTCTTTCTCGAGGGCGCGGGTGATCTCGATGAGGGTCCCTGCGGTGTCGATCTCGTCGTCGACGATGATCACGCGCCGGCCCTTGACCTTGCCGATGACGTTGATGACCTCGGCGCGGTCCAGGTTGCCGTGGCGGCGCTTCTCCACAATGGCCAGCGGCGCGTCGAGCAGCTCCGCGAACGCCCGGGCGCGCTTGGCGAACCCGAGGTCCGTGACGACGACGGCGTCGTCCTGGAGCTCGCGCTCGATGAAGTAGCGCGACAGCAGGTGGACGGCCGTGAGCTCGTCCACGGGGATGTTGAAGAAGCCCTGGATCTGGCCCTGGTGGAGGTCCATGGTCAGCATCCGGTCCGCGCCGGCGACCGTGATCATGTCCGCGATGAGGCGGGCCGTGATCGGGACGCGCGGCTGGTCCTTCTTGTCGGAGCGGCCGTAGGCGTAGTACGGCACGACGGCCGTGATCCGCCCGGCGGACGCCCGCTTGAATGCGTCGATCATGATCAGGAGCTCCATGATCGACTGGTTCACGGGCCGGGAGGTGGGCTGGACGAGGAAGATGTCCTTCTCGCGGACGTTGTCCAGGATGCGGACGAAGATGTTCTCGTTCGCGAACTCGAACACCTCGGCACGTCCGGGCTCGGACGCGAGCCAGCGCGCGATCTTCCGGGCCAGCTCCGGGTTCGCGTTGCCGTGGTAGATCTCGTACTGGTCCGCGTACACGTCGGCCTCCCTGGCGCCGAAGGGGGTCATGACGAGCGTCCCGCTGCCGGACCCTCACCCTGCGGACCGCCGCCGTCGGGCTGGGGTTCGTCATTGTCGCCGATGGCACCCCGGTCCGCCAGCCCGGCTCGGAAGGCCGCGATGGCTGCCACGGTGTCGCCGTCGCCCAGGCGCATGACGATCACGCCCCGGGCCCCCGACGAGTAGCGGTTCACGCTGTGGACGTCGGTGCGGATCACCTGGCCGCCGGACGAGATGAGGACGAGCTCCTCGTCCGTCTCGGTGACCTGCTGGACCGCCGCGACGAGGCCCGTCTTGCGGCCCTCGAGCGCGATGAGCCGGACGCCCTGGCCGCCGCGGTGCTTGAGGCGGAACTCGGTGAGCGGCACGCGCTTGCCGTAGCCCGTCTGGGTCAGGACCAGCAGGTCCGACTCGGGGTCCACGACGCTCATCGAGACCACCGCGTCGCCCTGACGGGCGAGCCGGATGCCGATGACGCCGGCCGCGTCGCGACCCATCGGCCGGACCTCGTCCTCGCTGAAGCGGGCGAGCATGCCCTGGGCCGTGGCGATGATCACGTCGTCGCCGCCGCCCGAGATCGACACCCAGGCCAGCTCGTCGCCGTCGCTGATCGTGATCGCGCGGATGCCTGTTGAGCGCACGCGCTCGAACTGCTCGAGCGGGGTCTTCTTGATGATCCCGCGCCGGGTCGCGAGGACCAGGTAGTGGCCGGGCTCGAAGTTCGGCAGGCAGATGGTCGCGACCGGGACCTCGCCGGACTCCACCTGGACACCGGGCAGGTTGATGATCGCCATGCCCTTGGCCTGGCGGCTCGCGTCCGGGATGTTGTGGACCTTCGCCGAGAAGACGCGGCCCTTGTTCGTGAAGAACAGCGCCCAGTCGTGGGTGTTGGCCGCCAGCAGGTGCTCGACGGCGTCCTCCTCGCGGGTCGCGTGGCCGATGATCCCCTTGCCGCCGCGGGCCTGCCGGCGGTAGGTGGCGACCGGCTGGCGCTTGATGTAGCCGCGGCGGCTGATCGTGACGACGACGTCCTCGTCCGCGATGAGGTCCTCGTCGGTCATCTCGCGGTTGGAGTCGTCGACGACGCGCGTGCGGCGGTCGCCGGCGTACTTGCGCTTGAGCTCGATGAGCTCGTCCTTGATGATCGCCAGGACCCGGGCCGGGTTGCCGAGGATGTCCTCCAGCTCGGCGATGAGCTGGATGACCGCGAGGTACTCCTCCTCGATCTTGAGCCGCTCGAGGGCCGCGAGGCGGGCGAGACGCATGTCCAGGATCGCCTGGGCCTGCAGCTCGGACAGCCCGAAGCGCTCCATGAGGTTGTTGCGGGCCCGCTCGACGTCCGCCGACTCGCGGATGGTCCTGATGACCTCGTCGAGGTTGTCGAGGGCGATCTTGAGGCCCTCGAGGATGTGCGCCCGGGCCTGCGCCTTCGCCAGGTCGTACTCCGTCCGGCGGCGGACGATCTCGCGGCGGTGCTCGACGTAGTGGCCCAGCACGCTCTTGAGCGGCAGGGTCTGCGGCTGGCCATCGACCAGCGCGAGCATGTTGAGGTTGAAGGTCGTCTGGAGCGCCGTGTGCTTGAACAGGTTGTTCAGCACCTTGTGCGGGTTGGCGTCCCTCTTGATCTCGATGAAGATCCGCATCCCGTCGCGGTCGGACTCGTCGCGGAGGTCGCTGATCCCCTCCATCTTCTTGTCCTTGACGAGTCCGGCGATCTTCTCGAGCAGCGTCGCCTTGTTCACCTGGTAGGGCAGCTCGGTGACGATGATCGCCGTCCGGTCCGCGCGGCTCTCCTCGAAGGCGACCTGCGCGCGCATGACCACGCGCCCGTGTCCGTGGGCATACATCTCGCGGATGGCGTCGATCGTCTCCATCTCGCCGGTCAGGGAGTTGCGCCGGGTCTCGTAGCGGAAGATCGAGGCACCGGTCGGGAAGTCCGGGCCCTTGACGAGGTTGCACAGGTCGTCGTTGGTGATGGACGGGTCGTCCATGTACGCCATCACGGCGTCCGACACCTCGCCCAGGTGGTGGGGCGGGATGTTGGTGGCCATGCCCACGGCGATGCCGGACGAGCCGTTGATCAGCAGGTTCGGCAGCTTGGCCGGGAGGACCGACGGCTCCTTCTGGGTACCGTCGTAGTTGTCGACGTAGTCGACGGTGTCCTTGTCGATGTCGGCGAGCATCTCCGCGGAGATCGCCGTGAGGCGGGCCTCCGTGTAGCGCATCGCCGCCGCGGAGTCGCCGTCGACCGAGCCGAAGTTGCCCTGGCCGTCGACGAGCGGGTAGCGCATCGAGAAGTCCTGGGCCAGCCGGACGAGGGCGTCGTAGAGCGCGACGTCGCCGTGCGGGTGGTACTTGCCCATGACCTCGCCGACGATCGCGGCGCACTTGCGGTAGGAGCTCGTGTTGCTGAGCCCCATCTCGCCCATCGTGTACAGGATCCGGCGGTGGACGGGCTTGAGGCCGTCACGCACGTCCGGCAGCGCGCGAGCGACGATGACGCTCATCGCGTAGTCGAGGTACGAGACACGCATCTCGTCCTCGATGCGGATGGCTCGGATGTCGCCCAGGTTGTCGGTCACGTGGTGGCTCTCCTCCGGGGATCAGCGGGCAGGGGTCAGGCTCGGTCGATGACGGTGCGCTCGGCCGGCGGGACCGCCAGGCCGTACGCGAGGAAGTCGGCGGCGGTCGCCGAGGCGCGGGAGGTCGATGGGGAACCGGGGCGCTTGCGGACGCCCTCGACGGTGGCCTTCAGCTCGGCGACGAGCTCCGGGGGGAGCTTCTCGCAGGTGTCGCGGACCACCCAGGCCCGGTGGCCGTCGGCGGTGTCGCGGGCGGTGCGGGCCTCCGCTCGCAGGAGCGTCGCGGTCGCGGGCAGGTCGATGGCGGCCATGGAGCGCAGGGCCCACGACAGGGCCTTCTGGACGTCCGGCTCCGCGTCGCCCACGAGGTCCCTGACGATCGCGAGGCCGCGGCGGGCGACGTCGGCGGTCCGGCCGGCCGTCCCGTCCACGGTCGGGATGGTGGCGACGGTGGACCCCGCGAGGCGGCGCTCCCAGCGGGACGGCGAGTAGACGAGCTGCTCCAGCTCCGCCCAGCGGTAGGGCTCCGCGAGGATCCCGCGGCCGGCGACGTGGGCGAGGCGATCGATGGTGATCCACTCGGTGGCACGGCGGGACTCGGCTCGGACGAGCTGCCAGGTCTGCTCGGGCTCGCGGGTGATGGTGCGGTCCAGCAGGTCGATGGCCAGCCAGTGGAGCTCCGCGAGGGGGTCGCGGACCATCGTCGCGGCCGCAACGAGCACGGTGGTGGGGCGGTCGCGCCGGGTCGTGGAGCGGAGGCCGCGGCTCACGGCGGTCAGGAGCGGCTGGCGGACGCCCAGCTGGGGGCCGATGCCCGGGGCGATCATCCGCTGGCCCGCGAGGTACTCCGGGTCGGCGAGCTCCTCGAGGCCGACGCGGAGCATGTCGACGAGGTTCGAGGGCTCGTTGATGAAGTCGCCGGCGCGGCGGCCGAGCGACACCGCGAGGTCCTTCCGGGCCGCGACGAACGCGCGGGCACGCACGGTGGCGACGCCGGGCGCGGTCGCGGGGCTCATGCGCGGTCCACCGCGTCGGGCGTGGCGGAGGCGGTCTCTCCGGCCGTGTCACCGGTCACCGCGAACCCGTAGCGGGTCTTGAGCTCCGCCTTCTTCTCCGCGGACGCGGCCACGAAGGTCGCGCTGGAGCGGGCGAGGACCGTGCCGTCGGCCGGGTCCAGGATCACGCCCTCGGCGTCCACGAGGCGCCGGCGGACGCTCGTGACTCGGCCCTCGCCGCGGATCGGGCGACCCAGCGGCACGGGCCTCTTGAACGCAACGCTCATCCGAGCGGTCACGCCCCACATGTCGTGGTCCACGACGGCCCAGGCCATCACCTCGTCGAGGATCGTGCACACGATCCCGCCGTGGGCGATCCCCTCCCAGCCCTGGAACTGCGGGGCGAGCTCCAGCTCCACCCAGCACCGGTCGACGGCGGCGTGCAGCTCCAGCTGCAGCCCGTGGACGTTGAGGGTCCCGCAGGCAAAGCAGTTGTGGGGCGCCAGCTCGATCCGCCGGCCCCCGATCAGCACATCCCGCACGGCCGGCTCAGATGTCAAGGTTGCGCACCTTGCGAGCCTCGGTCTTGATGAAGTCCTTGCGGGGCTCCACGCGCTCGCCCATGAGCATCGTGAAGACGCTGTCAGCGTCCGACGCGTCCTCGACCTCGACCCGGAGCAGGGTCCGGGTGTCCGGGTTCATCGTCGTGTCCCAGAGCTGGTCGGCGTTCATCTCGCCCAGGCCCTTGAACCGCTGGGTGCTGACGTTCTTGGTGGTGAACGACTTGATGACGCCATCGAGCTCCTTCTCCGACTTCGCGTACTTGGTGACCTTGCCGGTCGAGACGCGGTAGAGCGGGGGCTGGGCGATGTACAGGAATCCGTTGGCGATCACGTCCGGCATGTGCCGGTAGAAGAACGTCAGCAGCAGGGTCCGGATGTGGGCGCCGTCAACGTCCGCGTCCGTCATGATGATGATCCGGTGGTACCGGAGCTTGGCGATGTCGAAGCTGTCGCCGATGCCGCCACCGAGGGCGATGATCAGCGGCTTGACGTTCTCCGAGCTCAGGATCTTGTCCAGCCGGGCCTTCTCGACGTTGAGCAGCTTGCCGCGGAGGGGGAGAATCGCCTGGAAGCGGCGATCGCGCCCCTGTTTCGCGGAGCCGCCCGCGGAATCGCCCTCGACCAGGTAGACCTCGCTCTTGGCGGGGTCGCGCTCCTGGCAGTCCGCCAGCTTGCCCGGGAGGGACATGCCGTCCAGGGCGCCCTTGCGGATCACCAGGTCGCGCGCCTTGCGGGCCGCATCGCGGGCGCGCGCGGACATCAGGCACTTCTCGATGATCCGCCGCCCGTCCGCGGGGTTCTCCTCCAGGTGCTGGGCGATCGCGTCGGCGAGCGCGCCCTCGACCTGCCCGGCGACCTCGGCGTTGCCCAGCTTGGCCTTGGTCTGACCCTCGAACTGGGGATCGGTGAGCTTGACGCTCACGACGGCCGTCAGGCCCTCGCGGACGTCATCGCCGGACAGGTTCCCGTCGGCGTCCTTGAGCACGCCGGCCTTCTTCGCCCACTCGTTGAGCGAGCGGGTGAGCGCCCGTCGGAAGCCGGTGATGTGCGTGCCGCCGTCGACCGTATTGATGTTGTTCGCGAAGGCGAGGACGTTCTCCGTGTAGGAGTCGTTGTACTGGAGCGCGACCTCGATGGTTGTCGAGCCGTCGCGGCGCTCGCAGTAGATCGGCCGGCTGTGGAGGGTCTCCTTGTTCCGGTTGAGGTGCCGGACGAAGGAGACGAGGCCGCCCTCGAAGTAGAACGACCGCTCGCGCTCGTTGCGCTCGTCGTAGAGGGTGATCCAGACACCCTTTGTAAGGTACGCCGACTCGCGGAGGCGCTGCGAGATGGTCTCGAACGAGTAGTCCGTCGAGTCGAACATCTCGGCGTCGGCCTGGAAGATCGTCCTGGTGCCCCTGCGGGCGCCCTGCGGGCCGATCTTCTCGACCTTGGTGATGGGCTTGCCGCGCGCGTACTCCTGTGTCCAGACGCCGCCGTCGCGGGACGTCTCGACGCGCAGCCAGGACGAGAGGGCGTTCACGACCGACACACCGACGCCGTGGAGGCCGCCCGAGACCTTGTAGCCGCCGCCACCGAACTTGCCGCCGGCGTGAAGGACCGTGTGGACGACCTCGAGGGCGTCCTTGCCGGTGGAGTGCTTGCCCACGGGCACGCCGCGTCCGTCGTCCTCGACGGTCATCTTGCCATCCGTGTGGATCGTGACCAGGACCTTCGTGGCATGGCCCGCCATCGCCTCGTCGATCGAGTTGTCGACGACCTCCCACACGAGGTGGTGAAGGCCGCGGACATCGGTCGAGCCGATGTACATGCCGGGGCGCCGGCGGACGGCCTCGAGGCCCTCGAGCACCTGGATGCTCGAGGCGCCGTAGTCGCTGCCGGGTGCCGCCTTCGCCTTGCGTGCGCCGGCGGCGCGGCCGTTCGTCCGGGCCGTCTGCTGGTCGCCGGCGTCAGTCACGCGTTCCTCCGATCAGGCGCTCGTACAGTCGGCCGAGCTCCTCGTCGCTGTAGTACTCGATGACGATTCGGCCGCCCTTGCGCGACCGACTGAGGCTCACCTTGGTCCCGAGCCGCTCGCGCAGATCCTCCTCCACCCGCTCGAGGTCCGCGTCCAACCGCCCGGGCGCCGCCGCGGCGGCCTTGGGCTGCTTCGGCTCGCGGAGGCGCCGAACCAGCTCCTCGGTCTGGCGGACGGAGAGACCCTGCGCCAGGACCGTGCCCAGGACACGGCCCTGGCCCTCAACCGGGAGGCCGCCGAGCGCGCGCCCGTGACCCTCCGTGAGGCTCAGGTCGCCGATGGCGGCCTGGACGTCTGGGTGGAGGTCGAGCAGGCGGAGTGTGTTGGCGATCGTCGCGCGGGCCTTGCCCACGCGCTCGGCGACCTTCTCCTGCGTCAGCCCGAACTCGTCGATCAGCTGGCGGTAGGCGGTGGCCTCGTCGATGGGGTCCAGGTCTGCGCGCTGGACGTTCTCGACCAGGGCCACCTCGAGCTGATTGCGGTCGGCGAGCTGGCGGACGAGCGCCGGGATGCGCTCGAGGCCGGCCAGTCGCGACGCACGGACGCGGCGTTCGCCCGCGATCAGCTGGTAGCCGTCCAGGGTCTCCGTCACGAGGACCGGCTGGAGGACCCCGTGCTCGCGGATGCTCGCCGCGAGCTCCGCCAGGTCGGCGTCATCCATGTGGCGGCGCGGCTGGTACGGGTTCGGGACGACGCGAGCGAGGGGGACATCGACGACTGCCGAGGTGCCCGCGGCGCGCTGCGGGATCAGGGAGGACAGGCCCCGGCCGAGTGCGCCGGCGCCGCGGTCCGGCTTCACCGTCATGCGACGGCCCCCGTGTAGGCGGCCGCGCCCGGGCCACGGCGAGCGCGCAGCTCGACGGCGAGCGCCTGGTAGGCGTCCGCGCCCTTGGAGTCGGGGCGGTACAGAGCGATCGGCAGGCCGTGGCTCGGCGCCTCGGACAGGCGGACGCTGCGCGGGATGATCGTGCGGAAGACCGCGTCGCCCAGGTGGCGGCGGACCTCGTTCGCGACCTCGGAGCTGAGGTTCGTCCTGGCGTCGAACATCGTGAGGACCACCCCGCTGATGGCGAGGTCCGGGTTCAGGTGATCGCGGATCAGGTTGATCGTGGCGATGAGCTGCGTGAGCCCCTCGAGCGCGTAGTACTCGCACTGGATGGGGATCAGCACCGCGTCCGTGCCGGTGAGGGCGTTGACGGTGAGCAGGCCCAGGGACGGCGGGCAGTCCACGAGGATCCAGTCCCAGGCGTCCCGCTCAGCGTTGATCGCGCGCCCGAGGCGCCGCTCGCGACCGACCTCGCCCGCGAGCTCGATCTCGGCGCCGGCGAGCGCGATGGATGACGGCACGAGGCGCAGTCCGGACACCGGGGTTTCCATGTGGAGCTCCGAGAGCGGCCGGTCGTCCACGAGGGCGTCGTATACCGACCCAGTGAGCGCGGCACGATCGATCCCGAAGCCGCTCGTCGCGTTGCCCTGGGGATCGAGGTCGATGACGAGGACGCGGTCACCGAGGAGAGCCAGATAGCTGGCGAGATTGACCACCGTGGTGGTCTTCCCGACGCCGCCCTTCTGATTCGTGCAGGCGATCGTCTGGCCCACTCAGCCTCCACTCCGAAGCAAGATCATGAACCCGAATTCTAGCATCGAGGCTCCCTCGGCCGGGCTCCGGGGCCGTTCGGGAGGCTCGGCGACGAGGATGACCGCGGCTGCTTACGCGCCACTCAACCGGTTCAGATCGGCGTGTTTCACGTGCAACATCCGCCGCGGGGACTCGCGCACGCCATGTCTGGGCCGACGCCCACGGTCCACGCGAAACGGCGCCCCGCTGCAGCTTGCGTGCACCGCTCGCAGCCGATCCTTGCCGATCTGGACGATTGCCCGTTCCGGGGGGTCGTGGGATACTTTGGCCGCGCTAGCTGCCACCAGTCGTCGCGGTCGCCATCCGCCTTGCGCCCGACCGTCGGCTCGTCAGCCGAGGATCGATCGCTACATGCAACTCGTCATCGCCGCGGCGCTGGCCGTGGTGGCCGCGCTCGCAGAGTTCACCATCGTCCCGTACCTGAAGATCGGCGACGCCGTTCTTCATCCGGTCCTGGTCTTCGGTGTCATCTGGACCATCGCCGGTCGGCTGGAGGCAGGGTTGGCCTGGGCCTTCGCCGGCGGCCTCGCCCTCGACATCCTGGGCCAGCGGCCTCTCGGCTCGTCGGCGTTCTCGCTGCTCATTGCCATCGGCATCGCCTCCGTCATCGGCGGGATGCTGGGTCGGGTCAGGATCATCGCCCCCGTCGTCGCCACCGCAATCGCCAGTCCGGTCTTCTCCATGCTCCTTCTCGTCACGACCACCGCGCTGACCTCCGCGACGCTCTCGTCGGCCGCGTTCGGCTCCGTCGTGCCGTCGGCCGTGTACGACACGGTGCTCGCAGCCATCGCGGGGCCCCTGGCGGTCGCGATCATGCAGCGTCGGCAGAACACGGACCGGGTGGACTGGTGAACGACGGCCTCTTCAACGCCAACCGTGAACGCGATCGCCGGCCGATCCGGTTCCTTGTCTTCGGGATCGTCACGATCCTGGTCTTCGGCCTGCTGACGACCCGCCTCGCCTACCTGCAGATCAACAACGGACAGCAGCTCGCTGCCCAGGCGGAGGCCCAGCGGACCGCCGAGGAGGCGATCCCGGCCACCCGCGGCCTCATCTACGACCGGCAGGGGCGCCTCCTCGTCCAGAACGTCGCCACGTGGGCGGTGAAGATCACGCCATCCGAACTGCCCTTCACCGAACGCGACGACGTCGCCCACCGACTCGCAAGCATGCTCGGCGTTGACCCAACCGAGATCCTCACGACCCTGGACAGCGCTCCCGGCTCGCGGTTCGATCCTGTGCGCATCGCCCAGGACGTGCCCGAGGACACCGCGCGGCTCGTCGCGGAGTCGTCGGACGAGCTCCCGGGCGTCACCGTCGGCGTCGAGACGCGCCGCGAGTATCCGGACGGCCCACTGCTGGCCCACATCCTCGGCTACACGGGCCCGATCGACGAGGGCACCTACGCGAAGCTCCGCTCCCGGGGCTATCTCGCCGACGACCTGATCGGCAAGACAGGCGTGGAGTCCACGTTCGAATCCGAGCTGCGCGGGACCTACGGCATCCAGCTCGTCGCGAAGGACGCCACCGGCAAGGAGCTGCAGGTCCTCTCCAACGAGCAGGATGCGGTTCCGGGGGCGTCGCTCACGCTCACCATCGACCGCACGATCCAGCGCGAGGCCACTCAGGCCCTCAAGTGGGGCATGAAGGCGGCCGGCCTCAAGCGCGGCGTCTTCATCGTTATGAACCCGCAGACCGGCGAGGTCCTGGCCCTCGTCAGCCTGCCCAGCTACGACAACAACCTGTTCGCCCGCGGCATCTCCACCAAGGCGTTCCAGAAGCTGCTCAACAACAAGAACAAGCCGCTGACGAACCATGCGACCCAGGCCCACTACCCGCCCGGCTCGACGTACAAGCTCGTGGCCGGGACCGGCGGCCTCCAGGACAAGAAGATCACCGCCAAGACCAAGCTCCGCACGAGGGGCTACCTGACCCTGGGCGGCGCCCGCTTCTACGACTGGAACCGCCGAGGGTTCGGCGCCTGCGACCTGAATTGCGGCTTCGGACACTCCTCGGACACGTACTTCTTCCAGGTGGCCGGCATGCTCGGCGCGGACCGCCTCGCGCACTGGGCGCACATGTACGGGTTCGGCAAGGCGACCGGCATCGACCTGCCCGGCGAGGCAGCCGGCATCGTCCCGTCCAACCAGTGGAAGATCGACGCGCTCGGCCAGCCGATGTTCGGGGGCGAGGTCTACCAGGCCGGCATCGGGCAGGGATACGACGTCGTCACCCCGATCCAGCTCATCAACGCCTTCTCGGCGCTCGCCAATGGCGGCAAGCTCTACCGGCCCCAGCTGGTACGCGAGGTGGTGGGCTCGGACGGCAAGGTCATCTCGTCCTTCAAGCCCGACCTCATCCGCAAGATGCCGGTTTCGCAGAAGACATTCCGCGAGATGCGTCTCGCGGCCCGCTCGACTGTGACGCTCCGGCACACCTACAACCTTGTCGACATGCCCGTGAAGGTGGCCGGCAAGTCCGGTACCGCGGAGTTCGGCAAGCGCGACGCCAAGGGCCGGCTGCCGTTCCACTCCTGGTTCGTGGGCTTCGTGCCCAAGAACCCCTACAAGGCGGACTTCTCCAAGCCGGACTCGGAGCTGGTGTTCCTGGCCTTCGCCTACGACTCCCGGACGAAGGGCAACGCAGGCACGGAGATCGCGAAGGCGTTCCTCCAGTTCCACTTCCACATCAAGAAGGACTACCTCAACCGCGATCTCCTGCGGCGTGGCAACTTCTACCAGAGCAACTAGGACGGACGATCGATGCGCGTGATGCGGGCGGAACCCGGGCGCTTCGCCGACATGACCACCCGGTCGGTCGGCCGGGTCGGGCGTGCCTACGACCTGCAGCTGACGGTCTATGCGGCCCTGCTTGCCGCGGTGGGCCTGGTGATGGCGTACACCAACAGCATTGAGGCTGGGACGGCGGTGCTCGAGCCAGGGAGCATCTTCCAGCGGGCGCTGATGTGGACCGGCATCGGCATGGTCGTCTTCATCGTCATGACGGCCTTCGACTACCGGTGGCTCAAGACGCTCGCATGGCCGATCTGGTTCGTGAACGCAGGCCTGCTCGTGCTGACGCTGGCCATCGGGTCCGGCGTGGGTGGGTCTGCCCGCTGGGTGGGCATCGGGCCCGTTCAGTTCCAGTTCTCGGAGCTGGCGAAGATCCTGATGATCATCGTTCTCGCCACGTACCTCGGGAACCGCGAGGGCCGGCTCGACTCGCTCGCCTCCATCCTGGGCGCCTGCCTGCTGATGCTGCCGCCGTGGGCGCTCGTGATGCTGCAGCCGGACCTTGGCACCTCGCTCGTCCTGCTCTCGATCCTCGCCGGGATGCTCTTCATGTCCGGGGCGAGACTCCGCTGGCTGCTCGCGATGGCCCTTGGGGTCTGCCTCGCGATCCCGGTCGCCTGGCAGTTCGTGCTCCGTGACTACCAGAAGGAACGGATCCTCTCGTACCTCAACCCCAGCGTCGACACGCAGGGCGCGGGCTGGCAAGTCCACCAGGCGCAGCTCACCGTCGGCTCGGGCGGACCCCTCGGCGTTGGCCTCACCAACGGGGCCGCCACGCGCGGCGGCTTCCTGCCGGTGCAGGAGAGCGACTTCGTGTTCGCCGTCCTCGCCCAGGAGCTCGGGTTCCTCGGCGCACTCGTCGTGTTCGTGCTGTTCATGGCCCTGCTGTGGCGGATCCTGTCATGCGCGTGGCGCTCGCGCGATCCGTTCGGGACGCTGTTCGGGGCCGGCCTGGCGTCCATGATCCTGTTCCAGGTCTTCGTCAACGTCGGCATGGTCATCGGGATCCTCCCGGGAACGGGCATCCCGCTGCCGTTCATCACGCACGGCGGCGCGTCGCTGACGAGCCTCGCCATCGGTCTCGGCGTGATCCAGAGCATCAACCTCAGGCAACATCGCGCGGAGTGGTAGCGGCCCTCCGGCGACGGCCGCGACCGTCGCGTCGCCTGCCCCGCTGGACGTCGATCGCGCTGGCCGCCGTCGCGATCCTCCTCCTCGGGCCCACCGCGCTCGGCGTCACGATGCCCGAGGGAGTCGGGCTGCCCGGCGCCCCGGCGGCCGGCGGCAGCGAGGAGATCACCGAGATCCTGGGCGGCCTGTTCGTCCTGCTCCTCGCCGCCAAGCTCGGCGAGGAGATCCTCCGGCGCCTGGGTCAGCCCGGCGTCGTCGGCGAGCTGCTCGGCGGCTTCATCGTCGGCCCGTTCGGTCTCGGGCTCGTGTACCCAGGGGAGACTGCGCTGGTCTTCGCCGAGATGGGCGTCGTGATCCTGCTGTTCTCCGTCGGCCTCGAGGTCCGCACCGACGACCTGCTCAAGGTCGGCAAGCCGGCGATCCTGACCGCGCTCCTCGGGATGCTCCTCCCGATCGCCGGCGGGTTCGCGCTCACGGCGGCGCTGGGCGAGCCGACGATGTCGTCGTTCTTCGTGGGCCTCGCGCTCGCGGCGACCAGCATCGGTATCACGAGCCGCGTGCTGCGCGACATGGGGGTGCTGGACCGCACGTTCGCGAGGGTCGTGATCGGAGCGGCCCTCGTCGATGACATCCTCGCGCTGGTCCTGATCGGCCTTGCGGCCGGCGCGGCCGAGGGCGACCTCTCGGCAACCACGCTGCTCGTCGGGGTGGCCGGCATCGGGCTCGTCGTGCTGGGCTTCTTCGTCGCCCGGCGGGCGCGCGGCCTGCCGTCGACCGCCTTCACCTGGCCGCTCTTCGCCGACACCCCACTCGTGCCGGCGTTCCTGATCATGCTCGCGACCGCACTGCTCGCGACACTGGTGGGACTCGCGGCGATCATCGGGGCGTTCGTGGCCGGCCTCGTCGTCGCCGAGACCGAGGCGGCCCACGAGCTCGAGCACGACATCAAGCCACTCGCATCGATCTTCGTGCCGTTCTTCTTTGCGGTCACCGGGTCCCAGCTGGATCTCTCCGCGCTGCTGAACCCGGCGATCGCCGCCCTGGCGCTCGCGCTCGCGCTCATCGGGGTGGTGACCAAGGCCCTGGGCGGGATCCTCGGCGCGCGGTCCATCGGCATGTGGGGCGCCACCACGGTGGGCTTCGGGATGGTGCCGCGCGGCGAGGTGGGCATCGTCGTCGCCAACCTCGCGCTCGCCACGGGCGTGGTGACCGGCGACCTGTTCGCCGCGATGCTGGTCGCCGTGGTGCTGACCACCGTCGCGGCGCCGTACCTGCTGGCCTGGTCGGTCCCGCGGGCGGAGGCCGAGACGGCCGCGGCCGCGGCGGGTTCGAGCCCGGCACCCGGCGGCGCCTAGCGCCCCGGTCCGGGCGACTCAGCGGCGGCGGAACAGGCCCCTGCCGCGGCCCTCGTCCGTGGTCGCGGTCACGCGGCGTCCGTGCTTGCGCAGGAGCGTGTCGATCTCGGCCTGGTACGCGCGGCCGATCGGCATCCGGTCGAGCCACTCGAGGTACTCGAGGTCGGTCCGCGCGATCTCCCCCAGCGTCCAGCCCTGGTATCGCCCGAACGACACGATGCTCCCGGACGGGCTGCCGGGCGGCGGGCCGGCGGCGCCGGTGCCCATCGTCCGCGAGTCGTAGCGGTAGCCCTCCGTTGAGCGACCGCTCGACCAGTTGGGTGAGACGCCCTCGCCGTGCGGCCCGAAGGAGCCGGTCGAGGGGTCCTGCATGCCGGGGAACGGCCAGGTGTCGCCGCCCTCGGAGCCGGCCTGGGTCGGCGGAGGCGGGACCGTGTGGCCGCGCGCGGCCGCGTGGGCACGGCCGTCTGCGGCGACCACCCGGGCGGTTGTCCCAGCGGACCGCGTCCGGGCACGGTCGACCGAAGCGCGCCGGACGGGATCGCGGAGCAGCTCCCACGCCTGGTTGATCTCGACCATCCGGGCGATGGCGTTCGGCTCGGTCGACACGTCGGGGTGGTACTTGCGGGCGAGCCGCTTGTAGGCGAACTCGATGACCTCGCGGTCGGCGTCCGAGTCCACCTGGAGCACCGTGTACGGGTCCGGGATGCTCACGCGGCCCACACGCGGCCCGTATGCCTCCATGCCGAACCGGCCCGCGGCGGCGGGGCCACCTCTGGGCCTCCCCGATCGCACGCGACGGCTGGCTTCATCGGCGGCAGACTAACACCTGTGAACACCGCCTCCGATGGCTCCAAGGTGCTACCCGAGCCCCTCCCGGTCCTGCCCCGCGAGGCCGTCCAGCGCTGGCGGCTCGTGCTTGCGCGCGCCGCGATCCCGCCCGAGGCCGCGGGTCGCGAGCAGCTCGCCTCGTGGGAGACGGCGCTGGCCGGGTGCGGGCTGCCCGTCGTCGGCCTCGACTTGGCGAAGCCCCGGCCACGCTTCGCCCTGGCGGCGCCCCTGGCGGCGGCCGTGCCGGGCGAGGCGGAGCTGCTCGACATCTGGCTGATCGAGCGCGTACCCGCGTGGCGTGCCCGCGAGGCGATCAGCGCCGCGCTGCCGGCGGTCTGGCGGCTCGTGGACATCCACGACGTGTGGCTCGGCGAGGCGGCACTGCCGGGTCGTGTGGCGGCCTCCGTGTACCGGGCGACGCTCGCCGCCGGCCCCGTGACGGCGTCGACGCTGCGCCTGGCGGCGGCCGGGCTCCTGGCCGAAACGACCCTGCCGCGCGAGCGGCGCAAGGGCGAGACCATCGTCGCGTACGACCTTCGGCCGTTCCTCGACGGCATCGGCGTGGCCGACGAGCCCGACGGGGGTGTCGTCGTGACGATGACCCTGCGGCACGACCCCGAGAGGGGCGTCGGCCGACCGGAGGAGCTCCTCGCCGCGCTCGGGGAGCGGGCCGGAGCCACGCTTGCCCCCGCGTCCCTGGTCCGCGAGCGGCTGGTCCTCGGCGACCCGCCACCGCCACCGCCTCCGACACCGCGCCGTCGCCCGCCCGGGCGGGCGCCAGCCGACAGACCGCCGGTCGACAGGCCGCCTGACGCTCGACGCAGGCCTCCGGGCGCTCGTTGACGCCCGAAGCGCATCCGCCCTACACTCTCCGTTCGCGCCCGCGATGGCCGCTGGGCGCTTCACCTTGTCCACTGTCGCGGTCGCCCCGCGGCCGCATCGCTCCGAGGACCCATGTACGCAGTCATCGAGACCGGCGGGAAGCAGTACCGCGTCGAGGTCGGCACGCAGCTTGAGGTGGAACTCCTCGACGTCGAGCCCGGCCAGAACATCACGCTGGACCGCGTGCTCCTCGTCGCCGACGGAGCAGAGGCTACCGTCGGAACGCCCCTCGTCGACGGTGCCGCCGTCGAGGCCGAGGTCGTCGGCGCGACCCGCGGCGAGAAGGTCATCGCCTTCAAATACCGCCCGAAGGCTCGCCGCCGGGTGAAGAAGGGCCATCGTCAGGACCTGACCGTCCTGCGCATCGCCGACATCCGCTTCGGTGGCAAGAGCGCCGCCGAGAGCCAGGAGAAGGCCGCCCCGTCCAAGGCCGATGCGAAGGCGCGCCTCGAGGAGGCCGCCGCTCGCCAGGCCGCCGAGGACGCCGCGCTCGCCGCCAAGCTCAATGTCGTCGCTCCGGAGGCCGCCGCCGAGGAGGTCGAGGAGGCCGAGACCGCCGTGGCTCCCAGGAAGCCCCGCGCCAAGGCCGCCCCGGCTGCCGAGGCCGAGTCCGCTGCGGAGACCGCCGAGGCTCCCGCGAGCGACGAGACCCCGGAGGCCGCGCCCAAGAAGCGCGCTCCGCGCACGAAGAAGGACGACTAGGCGATGGCACACAAGAAGGCGGGCTCAAGCTCGAAGAACGGCCGCGACAGCGTCGGCCAGCGTCTCGGCGTCAAGTGCGGTGACGGCCAGCTCGTGACGGCCGGGTCGATCATCGTGCGCCAGCGCGGCATGACCTTCAAGGCGGGCGAGGGCGCCGGCCTGGGCCATGACTACACGATCTTCGCCAAGGTCACGGGCAGGGTGCGCTTCGAGCACGAGACCCGCGACAAGAAGCGCGTCCGCATCATCCCGGTCGCCACCGAGCCGGTCGCCACCGAGGCCTGAGGACCGCACCGGTCCTCGTAGCGGCGACCACCGGCGGGCTTGACCCGTTCGGACGGCGTCGAAGGAGCTCTCTCTTGAAACCGAAGATCCACCCCAAGTTCTTCCAGGCGAAGGTCCACTGCGGTTCCTGCAAGACGGACTTCGAGCTCGGCTCGACCCGTGAGGAGCTCCGCGTCGACGTCTGCAGCAACTGCCACCCGTTCTACACGGGCAAGCAGAACATCATCGACACCGCCGGCCAGGTCGAGCGCTTCCAGCGCCGCCTCGAGCGCTCCGCCCGCGCCTGACGCTCGGCCGGGGCGACCCGGCAGTCACTCGCGACCCGACGACGGCGCCCGACCAGGGCGCCGTTCTCGATACCTGCGGCGCCCCGGGCGCCATGCGCATCACAGCTCCCGGCGCCGGAACGCCGCCAGCGCGAGGCCCGCACACGCCGCCACGAGGATGAGCGTCCCCAGCACCGACGTCGCGAGCGCACCGCCGTCGACCGCCGCGGCCCCACCCGTCGCGAGGAGGGCTGCCGGCAGGGCGAGCCCCGTCGGCAGCAGGTGGTCCAGCGTGGGCACGACCGCGACGAGGCTGACCCCGATGAGCGCCACGAACCCCAGGCCGGCGGCCGCCATCGCCGACCCAGTGACCGTGGAGGCGAGGAAGGTCAGTGCGGCCCAGGCGACGAGCGCGAGCCAGGCCAGCGCCGCGAACGCCACGGTCCCGCCGATCGGCAGGGGCTCAAACAGGATGGCGGTGTAGACCCAGGCGACGGCGACGCCGAGCGCCGTGCAGACCGCGAGCACCGCGGCGATGCCCAGCAGCTTGGCGAGCAGGAACGCCGGACGCGTCGCCGGCTGCGCGAGGACGAGCGCTGCCGTCCCCCGCTCCAGCTCCGAGGCGACGGACCCCATCGCGAGCGCGATCGCCCCGCGCGCCCCCAGCTGGCCGAGGTTCTTCTGGAGCTGCTCGATGGCCATTGCCGCCGTGGGCTCGGGAAGCACCACCGGGAGCTGGTCGCCGAGCGCCGCCCCCAGGATCTCGTTGAGGTACCTGGCCGTGAGCGGCGAGATGATGCCCACCACCACGAACAGGACCGCCAGCACGGGCAGGCGCCGCGTGCGCCAGGCCTCGAGCAGCTCCTTGCGGACCAGGACCGGGAAGCCGCTCATGCCGCCGCCTCCCGCCCGTCGCCCGTAAGCCGGAGGAAGACGTCCTCGAGCGTCGGCCGGGCGCGCGCGACGGACACAACGCCCACGCCCTCGGCGGTGATCGCCGGTAGCAGCTCGCGGGCCGCGCGTACCGGGTCCGCGACCGCGATCGTGAGCAGGCCGTGGTCCACCGCGGCACCGGTGACCCAGTCGAGGCCCCGCAGCCGCGCCGCGAGTGCGTCGACCGCCGCCGCCTGGCCGGGCTCCGCCTCGACCCGGTATACGGGCAGCGCGTAGCGGTCCAGCAGCTCCGAGAGCGGGCCCTCCACGACGAGCCGGCCGTGGTCCAGGATCCCGACCCGGTCGCAGATGCGCTCGACGTCGGCGAGGACATGGGTCGAGAACAGGATGGTGGCCTCGCCGCGGAGCGAGACGATCAGGTCCAGGACGTCGCGCCTGCCCTCGGGGTCCAGGGCGCTCACGGGCTCGTCGAGGACGATGACGGGCGGTCGATGGACGAGCGCGCCGGCGATCCCGAGCCGCTGTCGCATACCGCCGGAGTAGGTGCCGGCTCGCCGGTCCGCGGCGTCGGCGAGGTCGACCCGCGCCAGGGCGTCCGAGACGGCCGCGGCGAGCGCCGCGCCGCCGAGCCCGTGGAGCCGGCCCAGCATCGAGACCTGCTCGCGCCCGGTCATCCAGCCGTAGACGCGCGGGTCCTGCTCGAGGTAGCCGAGGCTCCGCCGCGCCGCGAGCGCATCGGAGGCCACGACCGTCCCGTCCACGATCGCGCGCCCGGCGGTGGGCCGTGTCATCCCGGCGAGCAGCCGCAGGCACGTGGTCTTGCCGGCGCCGTTGGGCCCGAGGAGCCCGAACACGGACCCCGCCGGGACCGTCATCGACAGCCCGTCGAGCGCGAGCACGCCGCCCGCGTAGCGCTTGGAGAGACCCTCGATAGCGATCGCGACCGGGCCGTCGTGGAGGGCGTGGCGCGTCGGCATGACCGCGGGCTCGGGTACGACGGATGGCGTGGTCGCGACCGGTGCGGTGAGCGCTGCGGCGACCGGCGACGAGACACCCGCGGCTGACCCGGACGACGAGACATCGGCTGTTGACCCGGGCGCCGCCGGGGCGATGGCTCCGGGGCCCACGACGATCGGCGGGTCGTGCGGGCTGCCCCAGCCCGGCATCGCGCCCGGGCCGGGCGAGTCCGGCTCCGCGACCCCGTCCTCGCGGCCGACCAGGAAGTACAGGATCGGCCCGATCAGGTTGACGAAGACGATGATCACGGCCCACATGCCCTTGCTGCCGCCGCGGACCCGGCGCTCCTGGCGAAGCAGGTCGACGACCGCAGCGATGGTGAGCCCGAGCTGCAGGGTGAGGAGCGGGATGACCAGCAGCAGGATGGAGGGGTCGAAGGAGGCGAGGTCGACGTTCATGCTGCGCTCCCGGTCGGGCGGTGGTCCGGATCGGCCTGCCACTGCTTGTACGAGTACCAGTAGCCGCCGACCAGGGTCACGGCCAGCATCACCAGCATCACGCCGATGACCAGCCACATGATCCCGGTGAGGGCGAGGGCGATCATCACGAGGCCGGTGACGACGAACAGGCGCCCGACGAGCCGGTGCGTCCGGTCCCATGAGCGATCGCTGGACAGCGTCCACGGCGTCCGGACGCCGAACATGAAGTTGCTGCGCACGGTCGTGAGCACGTTGCCCGTGACCACGAACAGGACCCCGACACCGGTCCCGATGATGAATCCGACCGGGACGGCCACGCCGACGCCGCCGAGCACGACCACGAGGTGGATGACGGCCATCAGCAGGACGACGGCGATTGACAAGGTCCGGTAGGCCGGCGCCGACCGTCGCAGGTTCTCGCGGCGTGGTTCGATGCGCGGAATGAGCGCCATGAGGCCAACGATCCCCGCGGTGATGGCCGGGATCGCCAGGAACGCGAACCACGCCGGCCCATACCCATCGACCTCGCCCCGGATGTCCCAGTGGATGGGGACGGTCGCGCCCGGCCCGACCCGCGCGAGCCCCCAGGCGGAGACGGCGAGCATCGCGGCGAGCGCGATCCCGCTGACGAGGTAGAAGCGGCGAAGGTTCATGCGCTGGGCTCCGTGGGGTCGACCCCGAAGGCGTCGAAGAGGGCCATCAGGGCCTCCTGGAGGACGGTCTGGTTCAGCCGGTAGGTCACCGTGGAGGCGACCCGGTCCGTCTGGACGAGGTTTGCCTCGCGCAGGACGGCGAAGTGGCCGGACATGGTGGGCCACGAGAGCACGAACTGGCCCGCGAGCTCTCCGGCGGTCATCGGGCGCTCCCGGAGGAGGGAGAGGATCCGGCGCCGGGTGGGGTCCGCGAGGGCTTTGTAGACGCGGTTCGTGGCCATCTCCCGGCTTGGCACCTGTTTCGGCAAACGACGAATTAGGCAGTTGCCAAAATAGCACCGGTCGTCAAGAGGCCGCAAGGCGGCGCTGCTAGACTCCGGGTGCCGCGGCGCTGCCCGTCGCGAGACCCCCAACCGTCCCCGGAGGCGAACCATGACCGACGACCGCGAGCGCTGGGCCCTGATCCTCGGAGCGTCCTCCGGGATGGGTGAGGCCACGGCCCTGGCGCTCGCCGCGGCGGGCTACAGGATCGCGGGGATCCACCTCGACTTCCGGGCGGCGATCGCCCGCGTCGAGGAGCTGAAGGGGAAGATCGCGGACCTCGGCTCCGAGGCGCTGTACCTCAACATGAACGCCGCGGACGACGAGAAGCGTGCCGCGGCGCTCGCCACTCTCGCCGAACGGTTCGACCGGTCGAGGGCAGAGGGCAGGGATCCCTACGTCCGCGTCGTGATGCACTCGCTCGCCTTCGGCTCGCTGGTTCCGTTCCTCACCGAGGACCCGAAGGCCGGCGTGGACCGCAAGAAGATGGAGATGACCCAGGACGTCATGGCGAACAGCCTCGTCTACTGGGTGCAGGACCTGTGGCGCGGCGGGTTCCTGGGCAGTGGATCCAGGATCTTCTCCATGACCTCCGAGGGCAGCACCCGCGTCGTCCCCAGCTACGGGGTCGTGTCCTCGGCCAAGGCGGCACTCGAATCGCACACGCGCCAGCTGGCGATGGAGCTGGCCCGCCTCGGCACGGGCATCACGGCGAACACGATCCGGGCGGGCGTCACGCTGACGCCTGCGCTCATGAAGATCCCGGAGAAGGACGCCATC
>JANNHX010000137.1:0-3092 GCA_031404615.1 Chloroflexota bacterium | reverse complement strand
GCGAGCGCCGCGAGGCCCGCGAGCGCGGCCCGGGGCCGCAGGCGCAGCAACCCCACCCAGGCGTGCGCCTGCGAGACCTTTACGGCCGGGATCACGCCCGCCAGCAGCCCGTCCGCGAGGGCGGGGCGATGGTCGCCCGGGATCCGCGGCTCGGGGCGGAACGGACGCCCAGAGGCTGCCCAGTAGAGCCAGACGAAGGCGGCGAACAGCGGCAGTTGGAGGTTGCCGCCCTGGATGGTCCCGGAGACCGGCGGCCACAGGAATGCCAGCGCGACGACCCACATCGGCAGGCCCAGGCGGCGGAGCGCGGCGATGGCCGCGAGGGCGCACAGGACGTTGATACCGACGATGACCGGGACCCACGGCAGCTGGGCCAGCACGGCGAACGGCGGCAGAAGCAGCGGCGGGTAGAGGTACGGGACGTCGTAGCCCGGTCCGGCCCCGAAACTGCTCGCGAGGTACGGCTGGCCGCCGGCGAACCAGCGCGACGCCGCCCGAAGCGGGATGACGACGTCGACGCCCCAGATGGGGATCATCAACATCTCGACGGTCATCCGCGCCGACACGAGCACCGCGATGATGCCGAGCGCGATGCGGAGGAGGCGAGTGGTCGGGCGCGCGGGTTCCAGGAGTCCTTGCAGGTTCGTGGCGGGCCGGTGGCCGGCGACGCCCACGGCCGGAGATGGCATCCTCACCTGGTGATCAGCCCTCCTGGCAGTGCCCCGACCCATCCCCGACGTCGGCGCCTCGGGGCCAGCGGCGACAGGATCGTCCTTGCGACTGCGGCGGTCAACCTGACCCTCGGGGCCGTCTGGGTCGTGATGCTCGTCGTCCTCGTCGTCATGGGCCGCACGCGGGGTGCGGACTACACGGCGTTCTACACCGGCTGGCGGATGGTGCTCGAGGGTCAGGGCGCCCACCTGTACGACCCCGCCGCCCAGGCCCTGATGCAGCGGCAGATCCTCGGCGGCCAGAGCTTCGAAGCGGGCCTCAACCCATTCAACAATCCGCCGCACATGGTCCTCCCGTTCGTGCCACTGGGCATGCTGCCGCTCGAGCTCAGCTTCCTCGTCTGGACGGCGATCCAAATGGCAATGCTCGGGGTGGTGCTGGTGTTGCTCCTGCGCGGCCCCGCAGGGGACTGGCGCCCGGTCGAACGGATCGCGCTGGCGGGATGGCTGATCGGGTTTCCATCGCTGGGGATCTCGCTCTGGCAGGGGTCGTTCTCGCTTGTGCTGGTGCTCGGCGTGCTTGGGACGTACCTCGCCCTCCGATCGGGCCGTGAGCGGATCGCCGGGCTCGCGCTCGTGGCCGCGTCGATCAAGCCCCAGGGCATGGTCGCGCCGGCGCTCGCGGTGCTCGTCGGTCGGCGCTGGCAGGCTGTCGCGACCGCCGCGGTCGTTGGGGGTCTCCTCGCGATCCTTGCCACCGCCGTCCTGGGGGCCGGGATCTGGATTGACTACACTCGCTTCCTTTCCGACTACGCATCGTCGTTCGACAAGTACAGCGTGGACCCCAGCGTGATGTGGAACCTGCGCGGGACTCTCACGCTCCTGCTTGGTCGCGACCAAGCGCAGCTGGTGAACACCCTCGGCCTCGCCGGCTTCGCGGCCGGGATGCTGGCCACGGCGTGGCTCTGGCGCCGCGGCTGGCGCCGAGCCCAGGCCGTGGGCGACCTGGGCGCCAGATTCGGTCTGACTGTCGTGATCGGGCTCCTCGCCAGCCCGCACCTCAACCCGCACGACGACATACTGCTCGTGATCGCCGCGGTCCTGGCGTACGCCGCCTGGCGCGGCCATGCGAACGCCCACTGGCTTGCGATCGTGATCGGCCTCGCGCCCATCGCCATCCTCCTGGTCAATGGCATGGACGCGGCCGCGCCGACCACCCTGCCGATCCGGCTTCCCACGGTCTTCGCCGTGCTGCTCACGGGCGTGCTCGCCTTCGGGGTTGGCGGGGGCCGTGGAGACGCCCCGGCGCCCGTCACGGTGTGAGCGGGTACTCTCATCGGCTGTGACCCCCACCGCCGCGACCGCCCGCTCCGCGCGAGCGGCGCGCGTCGCCTCCGCGACCCTCGTCGGCCTGCTCGTCGCTGCAGTCGCGTTCCTGGTCTTCTGGCTGTGCAACCAGGGCTTCGACGCGGCGCGTGGCGACTTCTTCTACCTCGCCGACGCCTTCCTGCACGGCCGCGTCTGGATCGAATCGCCCCTCGGTCCCAACGACGTCATCACCATCGACGGTCGAACCTACGTGCCCTTCGCGCCGTTCCCGGCGCTCGTCCTGGTGCCCCTGGTCGCGCTAATCGGGCCGGTCACCGCGGACAAGATCGAGCCCGGCGTCAACGCGCTCCTTGCGGCGGCTGTCGTCTTCCTCGCATGGTGGACGTCCGGCCGGATCGGCGTGGCGGCGCTCAAGGACCGCTTCGCGCTGGCGGTGCTGCTGGGCTTCGGGACCCAGGTCCTGTGGGTCACGACCCGGGGCGGCGTCTGGCACACCGGCCACCTCGTCGCAATGATCCTCACCCTGCTGCTGATCGCCGAGATGTTCGGGAAGCAGCGGGCGATCCTGATGGGCCTCCTCGTCGGGGCCGCGTTCCTGACCCGGGCGCCCGTGATCTTCGCAGGCCCGGTCATGGCGCTCTGGGTCGTGCGCTCATGGGACGACGTCCTGGGGCGTGGACGGGCGTTCGCCTCGCGCGTGCGGGCGCTCCCGTGGGCGGACTGGCTCTGGCTGCTGGTGGGCGTCGCGCCCGCCTTCGTCTTCTTCTTCTGGTACAACCTCGTGCGCTTCGGGTCCGCGACGGAGTCCGGCTACGCCCTCGCCACGCTGCCCCCGTTCCTCGAGGCTCAGCGCCAGAAGGGCCTGTTCGCGGTGGCCCACGTCGGGATGAACCTCAACTACCTGTTCCTCAAGCTGCCGGCGCTCACCGCGACGTTCCCGTACATGCAGCCGGACGGCCTGGGCATGTCCATGCTGTTTACGAGCCCGGGGCTGCTGCTTGCGTTCTTCTCGCCGAAGCGCGACCGACGGACGTGGCTGCTGCTCCTGGCGGCCGTCCTCGTGCTGATCCCGACGTTGCTGTACTACGGCGG
>JANNHX010000136.1:0-4211 GCA_031404615.1 Chloroflexota bacterium | reverse complement strand
AAAGAAGATGCCGGCGACGATCGTCGAGAGGATGATGTACGGGATCCACAGGATCACCGAGTCGATCACCAACGCGATGATGCGGGTGACGACGTCGCCGTAGGCGACGCCCGGCGCAGGCCCCACCGCGACGGCCGCTTGCTGGAAGTTCGGGTTGAAGGCACCCGGCGCGGGCGTCGGCGGCGGCGCGTTCCAGCCGCCACCGGCAGGCGGCGGCGCCGGTGCGGCAGCGGGCGGCGGAGCGGCCGGCTGCGGCGGGATCGGGGCCTGCGGTGCGCCCCCGGTGGGATCGGTCATGCGTCATCCTCCCTGTCCGGCGTGCCTGTGCCGCCGGCTAGCCGAAGCATAGATCGCTGCGCGCACGCGCGACACCGCTTCTGCGCGCATGGAGGGGTGTATTTCGGGCACGTGCGTGGGCCATCGGTACCAGCGCGCCCGGCGTGGCATGATCGACGCACCCCATCATCGGCCCCACCTGGAGTTGAACCTCGACATGCGGATCCGAAGTGCGAAGATCGAGGAGCTGACACCGAAGCCCAAGGAGCGCGCCTTGTCGCCACGTCAGCTCGCGGCCCTCCAGCGCGAGGAGGAGATCCGCAAGGCCATCGGCCGCTTCAAGGACGACGAGGACATCATCGCCCTGGAGCTGGACCCGGCCGAGAAGGTGCCCACGATCAAGGCGTCGGTCAAGAAGGTCGTGGCCGCCCACCCGGGCACGGTCAACGTCGCCGTGCGCGGCCGGACGATCTACCTCTCGACGGGCAAGCTCCCCGGCGGGCGCGGTCGGCCCCCGAAGGCCTGAGGGCCATGGCGGGGCCGTCGCATCCGCGCGGGCTCGCGCGTCCCTGCTGCCTGACCGCCCCGCAGTCGTGAGCGCATGTCCGCATCGTCCCGCCGCCTGATCACGCCTCGTCGCGTCCTCGCAATGCTCGTGGTGCTCGCCATCGTGGGCGCGGCCGCAATCTGGCTCGACGTCCTGGGCGTCGGCACGAAGTTCGAGAACCTCGTCGACAGGATCGCGCTCGTCGTGGACCCGCCGCCGGACCGGGAGATCGACGAGGCGGTCCTCGTGACGCCGGCGCCCGCGTACCCGTCTACGCCCGCCCCGGCGCCCACGCCCCGGCGATCGCGCGGGGCAGGGGAGACCGAGCCGCCGCAGCCGACCCTCACGCCGGCGCCCGTGAAGGTTCCCGTGGACGTCGACCTGCTCGCGGACCCGGCCGCCGTCTTCATCTCCGAGGCGGACAAGGACCTGTGCGCCGTCGCCGGCACCCAGATCGTCCTCGCGATCCACGGGCGAGCCGAGCTCAGCGAGGCGTTCCAGCGCGAGCTGGCTGGCCGGATCGGGGAGTGGGAGAGCCGGCGCGACAGCAGGAACGGGGGCTGGGGGCCCTCGGCCTTGGTGAACGCCCTCGACGCGTACGGCGTGCCGGGCTACGAGGTCCGCGCCTATGAGACCCGCCAGGACGCGATGCGCGACGGCGCCAGGGCGATCGAGACGACGGGCGCCCCGGTGCTCCTGCTCACATGGCGGGGCGCCCACACCTGGGTGATGACGGGGTTCCGGGCGGACGCCGACCCGCTCGTCTTCGACGATGCGAGGGTCGCGGGCACCTACATCCTTGACCCGTGGTACCCGCGGGTCTCGAGCATCTGGGGGCCCTCGGATGCGCCGGGCACGTTCCAGGATCTCGACGAGATGAAGCGCAACTACCTGCCCTGGGAGCGGCCGGAGGGCCTCTACCCGAGGCGCGATGGCCTGTTTCTCGCCGTCGTGCCCACCCTGCCGCTCAGCCCGGCGCCGTAGCGGTGGCGTCCGACGGCGGCGCGGCGTGCTGGATCCGCCAGGCCAGCGCCACGCCCTGGAGCACGACCTTGACCGCCGTCCCGGCCGCGAACCCGAGCGGGATCGCCAGCACGCCGAGCGGTTCCACCAGGGTGAGCGTCGTCCCGATCGTGACTCCGAACCCGGCGACCGAGGCGAGGACCGGCAGCACGGTGTTGTGCGTCGCGTACAGCCCGCGCGAGGTCAGGTGCGAGAGCGCGTCGAACGGTACGGCGAGCGCGAAGGCCGCCAGCACGCTCGCGGTCAGCGCCACATCCGCCGCATCGAACTTCCCGCCGCCGAGCAGCACGTCGATCGCGAGCGGGCCGACCACCACGAGGCCCACGGCCGCCATCGATGTCAGCGCCCCGATCGTGATCGCATTGCGCCGGACCTCGCGCCCGAACGCCTTGCGGTCACCGGCCGCCCAGGTCGCTGACAGCCCCGGGAACGTGGCGAGCGCGATGGATACGCCGATCAGCGACACGGGCACGCTCTGGAAGTTGCGCGCGAAGGAGACCGCGGACACGCTGCCGGCCACGAGCGTTGTCGCCACGCTGGTGAAGAACAGGAACGTCACGGGCTCGATGGGGTGGCTGATCATCTTCGGGATCATCAGGCGGATGAACTCGCGCAGCGCCGGCATCCGCAGGTCCATCCGCGGGCGGAGGCGCACCGAGGAGCGCAGGATCCCAAGCACGCGGATCGCGAGGTGGAGGCTCGCGCCGATCACGGCGCCGACGGCCGCGGCCTTGATCCCCATCGTGTCGTGGAAGGCGAGCGTGCCCAGCGCGATGCCCGCGTTGTAGAGGATCGGCGCGAGGGCGTAGAACAGGAACCGTCGCTCCGCCACGAGGACCTCGCCGAGGGTGATCGAGGCCGCGAACAGGATCGGCGTCACGAGCATCAGCCGGAACAGGTCGAGGTAGAGCGCCTGCTGCGCCTCGTCGAAGCCGGGAGCAATGAGCTTCACCGTCGCCGGGGCGAGGAGCAGGAGCGCGAGGCTCGCCGCCGCCATCACGAGGACCGCGAGCGTGAGCACCGTCTGGGCGAACCGGGGCGCGGCGTCCGGGTCGTCGCGGCGGAGCGCGCTGAACACGGGTATGAACGGCGCCGTGAGTCCCGAGGCGACCAGCACGTCGAGCGCGAGCTCCGGCAGGACGAAAGCCGCGTTGTAGGCGTCGAGCTCCGGGCCGGCCCCGTAAGTGCGTGCGAACAGGCGGTCGCGCAGGAGCCCCGCGAAGTACGCCGCGAAGGTCAGGATCGAGAGCAGGATGGCGCCCTGGGGCAGGAAGCGTCCCAGCAGGGCCCGGATCCGCGTCATCGACCCCCTCGTCCTCCGGCATGCCACGGGCGCGGCACCGGCCCTGTGACGCCGGAGGCAGCCCGCTTGGGACGGTACCCGGTCAGGGCGTCGCCGTCTCGGGCTCGGCGGCCGATCCGCCCGGAGCGGTGGCGGGAATCGAGGGAGGCCGGCCCCAGGCACGGGACCGGCCTCCCGGTGGGGATCAGCGCCGGAGGCGCGTCAGCCAGTACTCGGTCGTCGGGGTGACAGGGGTCCCGAACCGGGCGTTCACCGTCCACAGGCCGCCGCGGATGAATGCGGTGGTGGTGGGGATCGCGAGGTCGGGCGAGGTGATCGTCTTCACGTAGCGGGCCGACGTGGCGTGCTCGCGGAGCTTGAACACGTCGACCTGGTTGAGCTGGTTGCGGACGACGTACAGGGTGCGGCCGTGGAGCTCCAGGCCGTCGCCGAAGGTGACGCTCGCCCCGCCGAGATCGATGGCGCGGGTCGCGCCGGTCCGCGGGTCCACGCGGAACAGCAACCCTGTGTTGGACTGGACGAGGATGAGCGACTTCCCCGTGGTGACGATGCCGTTCGCGTTGAAGCCGGTCGTGTATGCGATGTCGCCCGTGAGCGGCAGCGTGAACGCCGTCGACGCGTCCGGGAGCGAGCCATCGTGGGGCAGCGGGATCACGGCCAGCTGTTGCATGCTGGAGTCCGTCACGTAGACGGCATGCCGCGTGACGACGACGTCGTTGAGGAACCCGCTGGTGAAGTGGTAGGTCCGCAGCAGGGCGCCCGTGCGGGCGTCGAAGGCGTGGACGTCGCTGGTCGGGCCGCCCGCGGCCCAGATCCGGTGCTCGCGGCGCTCGTAGTCCAGCCCGACCGTGATGCGGCCAGGGGCGCCCGCCGCGAGGATCGAGACCACGCCGCTCCGGGTCCTGACCCTGGCGTTGGCGCCGGCGGCGCGCGCGCCGACGTAGGCGGTGCCATTGCGGCCGGCTGTGATGCCCTCCGGGGCCCACCCGGCGGGCAGGTCGATCCGGGACGGCCCCATTGATTGGCCGTGCGATGGGTCGTGGGCCGCGGCGGGAGCGCCGC
>JANNHX010000135.1:0-9786 GCA_031404615.1 Chloroflexota bacterium | reverse complement strand
GGCGACCGCGACATACATGGGATCCGCGGCGAGCTGCTTGAACTGCTCGGGGGTCAGGCTGCGCGCGTAGTCGATCTCGCCCTTCTTGAGCGCCTGGAGCATCGTGTCCGCGTTCTTGAAGAACTGGAGGACCACCTGGTCCGCGAGGCCCTGGCTGCCCCAGAAGTTCGGGTTTCGCTCGAAGCGCGCGAACTGGCCCGTCTTCCACTCCACCATCTGGTAGGGACCGGTGCCGATGAGCGGCGGGTCGAACTTCTCCTCCGCGATGGTCTTGTAGTCGAACTTGCCGTAGATGTGCTCCGGCAGGATCGGGACATAGATCTGGAAGATGCGGTCGGACTGGTCCGTCGTCGAGACGACGACCGTGTTCGCGTCCGGGCAGTCGATCGCCGTGACGCCCGCGTCCTTGACGCCCGGGTCCAGGTAGCCGGCGCCGACGTACTCCTCGGCCTTGACAGCGGCGAACGCGAGGCCCCACGAGTAGCAGACGTCCTTGCTGGTTGCCGGCGTGCCGTCGGACCACTGCATGCCGTCGCGGATGTGGAACGTGACGTTGTCCGCGTTGCGCTCCCAGCTGTCGGCGAAGCCGGGCGCCGGGCGGGCGTCCTTGTCGAACTCGACCAGCAGGTTCCAGGTGAGCTGGAACGCCTCGTAGCCGGTGACGAGGTAGGTGTTGAACGGGTTTGAGGCATCGAGGTCCTGCGTCGTGCCCACGCGGATCACGACTGGGTCGGCCGCGATGGCCGGGGCGGCCGCGGGAAGCAGGACGGCGGCGGCGAGCGCGACGGCCGCGAGCAGGCGCGCCATCCTCCCGCGCTGTGAGTGGGACATCCGGGTCTCCTCCAAGTCCGTTGCTGCCGGACCGCACTTCCGCGATCCGGCATCGCACGCCGACCCCGACGGCTGAATTCGTGGCGAGGGTGGCACAGCGGCCAGATGCCCGCAACTGCCAATCGATACGGCCCACGGGGCGGGACGGGTCGGGCCGTCCGGAGGGCACCGTCAGATGACGAAGCTGGTCGGCGGGGCCACCTCATGGAGGATCGGCCGGTCGATGCGGAACGCCTCGAGGTCCGACGCGGCGGGCGTGGACCCGTCGACGACAAGCTCGGCCATGATCCGCCCCAGGGCCGAGGCGAACTTGTACGCGTGTGCAGACCCGAGGACGACGCTCACGGCCGGGTGCCCGGGAACGGTATCGACGACGAAGTCCCGGTCCGGCGTCATCGCGTATAGACAGGTCTTGGTCAGGAACGGCTCGACGGCCATGCCCGGGAGCCGCGCCCCGAGGAACGCCATCGTCCGCGCGAACGCGACCTCGTCCCGCTCGAACGTGCGCGTCGCGGGCGTCACGGGCCTGCCGCCCACGTCCTGCCCGATCTTGGGACCCGGGTGGCCGTGCGTCGGGAAGCCGTAGAAGGACGGCTCGTCCATCCAGATCCAGACCGGGAAGCGGTCCGGGGCGAACAGCGCGGGATCGACGCGTGGCGTGAACCAGCTCACCTGCTCCTGGGTCACGGTCAGCGGCAGCCGGCAGCCCAGCGGCGCCAGGAGGTCGTTGGCCCAGGCATCCGACGCCAGGATCACGCGACCGGCACGGATCCGCTCGCCATCCTCCAGCTCGAGAGTCACCTCGCCGGCGTCGCCGCCCGCATCGTCCAGGCGCGCGACGGGGGCGTGGTCGCGCAGCTCCGCGCCGTGCTCGCGGGCGAGGCGCCGGTGCGCGGCGTTCCCGCGCGACGGGTCGGCGATCCCCGTGTCGGCCTGGAACAGGCCCGCGTGGTCCTCGTCGAGGCGCCAGGCGGGCCAGCGGCGCATGATCTCGGCCGCGTCGAGGCGCTCGAACGGGATGCCCTCGGCGGTCATCGCGTCGGCGTACACCTCGATGTCGATGTCCGCACCCTCGCGGGGCTGCCGCGGGCCCACGTCCAGGCCGCCGGTCCGGAACACGACCTGCGTGCCGGCCTCGCGCTCGACCTCGGCCCAGGCGTCGTAGGCACGGGCGGTCAGCCGGACGTAGTCGCGGCGGTGGTAGCTGCGACGGATGATGCGGCTCACGTCCTCGCTGGCGCCGTACGGGTGGCCGAGCTCGAACCGCTCGAGGCCCAGGACGCGGATGCCCGGCCGCCGCGAGAGCCAGTAGGCGGCGGCGGAGCCCAGGGCACCGAGCCCGACGACCGCGACGTCGACCTCTCGCGTCACGGGCGGCGGCCCGTGATCGGCCGCAGGTGGAGCACGACCCCGTAGACCTCGCCTGTCTCCGGGTCCCGCCGCGGCGCCACGACGAGCCGCCGGTCGCCCCCGGGCGTCCGCACCCGCGTCGCGAGCGCCCGGCCTTCGGTGAGGACCCGGTCCATCAGCTCGAACCCGGGGCGCGGCAGGTCCAGCATCGTCTCGCGGGCCGGCTGCCCCAGGCACGTGGCCCCGTACGCCGCCTTGAACTCGGCGTTGCCGTGCATGATCAGGTGGGCCCGCCCGAGGAGGAACGCCGAGGGTCCGCCGGAGGTGGTGATGCCGGGGCGAAGCGTGCCCGCGGGATCGGTCATGCGATCACGATGCGAGCCCTGTCAAGGGGTTGGCCCGTCACGGGTCCGGCGTCAGGCTCGGGGCCCCGCCCGGTCGGGCGCGTCAGGCGTGCGTGGCCCCCGGCCGGCCCGCCTCCAGGGCGTACCGCGAGACGCCGGCGATGGTCATGATGTCGTGGACCTCGCCGGCATCGATCTCCGCCAGGACCTCGTCAAGGGTTGCCCAGCGGACCGCGAGTTCCTCGGAGGGCTCGGGAGCCGCGACACCCTCGCGCAGGCCCGTCGCGAGGTAGAGCACCCCGATCTCGTCGGTCACGGAGTTCGAGAGCGAGAACCGGCACAGGACGCGCCAGTCGTCCGCCACGAAGCCGGTCTCCTCCGCCAGCTCGCGCCTGGCCCCCAGCTCCGGGTCCTCGTCGATCGGCGTGCCGCCCTCTGGGATCTCCCAGCTGTAGCGGTCCAGGGCGTAGCGGTGCTGCCCGACCAGCAGGATCCGGCCGTCCTCGTCCACGGCGACCACTCCCACGGCCACGTTCCGGAACCGGACGACGCCGTAGATGCCGGGGCTGCCGTCGGGGCGATCCACCTCGTCGTGGACGACCTCGATCCAGGGGTTCGCGTAGGCAGTCCGTCGGGTCCGCCGTCGCCAGGGTCCCACGGTGACGGGCGGCGTCTCGGGTTCGGTCACGCCCCAACGGTACCGCGCCATCCGTCACGACGGCACTGGTGGCCGACCGGCCGCGGGCCCAGGATCGCGGCGCCCCGCCGGGCTTCGTAGCGCAGAAGGTGGGATCGGCGATGGCTGCTGATCGATCGCGTCCGTCCCGCAGAGGCTGGATCGCAGCTGGGCTGGCGGTGGTCGCCGTCCTCCTCGTCCTCGTCTACGCCGGGATGTCGTTCGTCGTGTACGACGGGGTGGGCGCGGCGCCAGGAGCCTGCGACCCCCAGGACCGCGACAACACCCCGGCGGCCTACCGGGTGCGGCCGGGCTACGACCAGGCGATCGCCGATGCCAACCTGATGCCGGTGCCCCAGGACGTGACGCTCGCATCGCGGGACCCGCAGATGCCGGGTGACAAGCTCGCAGGCTGGTGGATCCCCCAGCCGGACGCGGCGGCCCCGGCGGTCATCGTCGTCCACGGCATCAAGTCCTGCCGGCGCGAGGCAAACGCCCTCATCCCCGCCGGGATGCTGTACCGGGCCGGCTTCAGCGTGTTCGTCATGGACCTCCGCGACCACGGCGACTCGGGGGGCGACGACGGCCGGTTCTCGGGCGGGACCGAGGAGCACCTCGACGTCCTGGGTGCGTGGGACTGGGTCCGCGCGACGGGCGTGCCCGCGGAGCGAATCGGCATCGCGGGCGTCTCGTTCGGGTCGATCTCCGCGGTCATCGCGGGAGGCCAGGAGAAGGCCGTCGCCGCGGTCTGGGCGGACTCGTCGACGACGCGGATGGACATCGCGATCGGCAACTTCGTCGTGGACCAGCTCAAGGACCCGACCGGGCTCTCGCGGATCCTGGTTCCGGGCGCGATGGTCTGGGCGCGGCTCATCGCCGGCGACGATCTCGGCAAGTTCAACCCCATCGACGAGGTGGACGCCTACGGTGGCCGGTCGATCGCCTTCGTGCACGGCGGGCTGGACACGGTCCTGCCGGCGACGATGTCGGTCGAGCTCCTCGATCGCGCCGTCGCGGCCGGGGCCACCACCCCGGACGTCTGGATCGTCGCCGACGCGAAGCACGCGGAGGCCCAGTTCAAGGACCCGGCCGGCTACGAGCAGCGGCTCGTCGCGTTCTTCACCGCGGCCCTGGGCGCCCCGTGAGCCGCGGCGGGGCCTAGACTCCGCCGCATGACGAGCCGCCTGACGGACGCGAGCGCGCCCCGCCACGAGACCGAGGTCCGGTGGGACGTCCGCGTGCCGGTGCGGGACGGGCTCGAGCTGTCGGCCAACCTGTGGCTCCCAGAGCCGGCCGCCGAAGAGCCCGGCGAGCGCTTCGGGGTCATCCTCGAGATGATCCCGTACGGCAAGGACAGCTGGCGGCGGAACGCAGACACCGCCCGCGGGGAGTGGCTGGCGGCCCGCGGGTTCGCACTGTGCCGCCTTGACGTCCGGGGGACGGGCTCCTCGCCGGGCGTCGCCCTCGACGAGTACACCGAGGCCGAGACGCTCGATGGGTACGACGCCGTCGAGTGGCTGGCGCGACAGCCGTGGTGCAACGGCAACGTCGGGATGTGGGGCATCAGCTACGGCGGCTTCACGTCGATCCAGGTCGCCAAGCTCCGTCCGCCCCACCTGCGCGCGATCCTGCCGATGTACGCCACGGACGACCGCTACCGGGGACGACGTCCACATCCGCGGCGGCTGCGTCACCGCGAGCGAGAAGTGCCAGTACGCGGTGAGCCAGCTGGGCATGAACGCGATGCCGCCCCACCCTCCGTTTCGCGGCGAGGGCTGGCGCGAGGAATGGCTCGCACGGCTCGAGGCGACGCCGCCCTGGCTGATGGCGTGGATCCGCGAGCAGACCGACGGGCCGTACTGGCGGCGCGGGTCGCTCGCCCCCGACCACGACGCGCTCGAGTGCGCCGTGTTCTCGATCGCCGGCTGGACCGACGCCTACGTGGACGCCGCCTTCCGAATGCAGGCGTTGTGCCGGAACGCCGTCTCCGTGCGGACGCTCGTGGGCAACTGGGTCCACTCGTTCCCGGACGACGCCTACCCGGGCCCGAACCTGGACTGGCTCCACGAGCTGGTGCGGTACTTCGACCGCTACCTCAAGGACCTGGACAACGGCTGGGAGCTTGAGCCCGCGCTGGTCTGGTTCGAGCACGAGTACGCGGACCCGGAGCCGTTCCCCGTCGCGTGGCCGGGACGGTGGAGGGCGGCGGCTGCCTTCCCGGTCACGGGGATGGAGGTGCGCGAGCTGGCGCTCGGCGCAGGATCCCTGGGCGAAGCTGGGGCCTCGGACAGGGGCGTCGACGCGCTCCCCCATCGCGCCACCGTGGGCACGGCCGGGGCGCTGTCATGGGGCGCCGGATCGTCGCCCAACGGCCTTGCGCGAGACCTGCGCCCGGACGAGCTGCGCGGCCTCATATACACCTCGGAGCCGCTGGAGGAGCCGTTCTCCGTCATCGGCGTGCCGGAGGCCATCCTCCACCTGACGGCGACGATGCCGGTCGCGACCTGCGTCGTGCGGCTGTCCGAGGTCTCACCCTCCGGGGTCTCGTCGCTCGTGGCGACCGGGGCGCTGAACCTCACGCACCGCCTGTCGGACACGGATCCCTCGCCCATGCCGACGCGCGGTCTCGCGACCGAGGAAGTCCGGATCCCGCTGCGGACGACCGGCTACCGGTTCTCGCCGGGGCACCGGATACGCCTCACGGTCCTCACCTCCTACTGGCCCGTCCTGTGGCCCTCACCGCTCCGAGGCGAGCTCCGGGTTCACCGGGGTCCCTCCGCCCCGTCTCGGCTGATCCTGCCGGTCCTGCCGGGTGGGGCCGCGACCCTCCCCGTCCCGCCGTTCCGCACCGAGCCTGTCGTGATGCGCGAGGTGGGCACGTCCGAGGAGGACGCCCCCGAGTGGCGGATCGAGGATGACGTCCTCCGTGGGACCGTCGCCGTCACGATCTTCGACGGCGGGGGCAGCATCCAGGAAGACGGCTCACGCCTGTACAGCAGCGAGCGGCTGGTGCTGACTGCGTCCGACCCGGACCCGGCCAACGCCCGCCTCGAGAGCGACGTGGTCTACCGCTGGTCGGGGTTCGGGGCGGAAGCGGACATCCGGGCCCGGGGCACGATCGCCTCCGACGAGGACGCGTTCGACGTGCGGGTCGCGCTGGACGTCGTCCTGGACGGCGAGCCGTTCTTCAGCCGCGAGTGGCGCGAGCGGATCCCGCGCCACCTGGCCTAGGGTCTCAGGGGATGGTGCCCAGTGCGGCCTTCGCGATGAGCGCGGTCACGATCGCGACCGAGACGCTGGCGAGCGTGCCCAGCAGGTAGTACTCGGCGAATCCGCGGTCGTCGAGCTGCTTGAACCGGGCGATCGTCTTGGCCGCGATGACAAAGCCGACGGCCGCCTCCGCGCCAACGAGGACGAAGACCACGATGAGGAGCCGCTCGAGCGCGCCGATCGTGGCCCCGATCCGGGCCGGGGCGCCGCTCGGAACGGACGGCTCCTGGCGGTCGGGCGGGACGGCGCCGGGGGCGGTGGCCGGGCCCGACGCGGTTGCGGCGGCCCGGACAGCATCGGCGCCGATGGTCGCCGGGGCGGGCGGGACGAGCCCGGTGGCCTGCGCGACGCCGGGCTCGACGGTGGCCACCAGCGGCCCCACCCGGACCGTATAGCCGGACGGCGCCGGCGCGGCCGCGGCGCGGACGGTCACGGGATGATCGACAACCGGCGCGGTCTCCGGCAGCTCGCGCGGCGTGACCAGCGCCAGCACGAAGTAGTAGGCGGCCCGCGTGTTGACGAGGAACAGCGAGATCAGCGCGATGCCGGTGAGGATCACGGCGTGGACGGTCGCGCGGTCCCAGCCGCGCAGGACCAGGTTCACGGCATCGACGAAGGCCGGCTGAACGGCGACGCCCTCGAGCAGCACGAGCCAGCCCACGACGGCGATCGTGAGGTGGAGCGCCTGGTCGGCGAGGAACAGCATCCCGGGCCACGGGGTCCAGGCGCTGCCGAGTCCGGACGCCGGCGAGTCACCGATCCCGGGGAGGCGCCTGCGCGCGACCTCGAGCGCGGCCCGCTCCGCGCGGCGCGTCGCCTGGGCCTTCCAGCGGTCCACCAGCACGTGGGTCACCACGATCAGCACGACGTAGACCAGGCCCCGCAGCCCGAAGGCCGGTACGGCCGGGAGGAGGCACAGGCCGACGTGGAAGCCGTGCACCGCGAGCGCCTCCCGGCCCTTGCGCCCGCCCTGGGCCTTGTTGAGGGCGATCCAGTCGTTCTGCAGCACGAAGTCCGCGACCAGGTGCGCGAACACGAGCCAGGCCAGGACGAGGACGGTGTCGGTCACGCAGCGCTCCCGGCCCGGTCGGGATCGCCGGCGGGCGGGGCATCGCCGGCGGCCGCGGCGGCACGGTCAACGCCGTCGCGGAAGATCGTCGAGATGGCGTCAGCGAGCCGGCGGATGTGCCGGATCCGGCCGCGGTCGGCGATGACGGAGATGGTGGCGCGGCTGACGTGCAGGCGGTCGGCGGCGTCGGCCTGGCGGAGCTCGTCCACGAGCAGCAACCGCCCGACCTCGCGCTGGCGCGCCGTGAGCTCGCCGAGCAGCGCCGGGAGCAGGGGCCCAAGATCCGCGAGCAGCGCGTCCGCGGCGGGGTCCCCGGTCACCGCGACCAGGCCCTCGCGACGCACCTTCGCGCGCTCCAGCAGGTCACGCGCCGCGTGGAACGCCGGGCCGTTGTGCTCCGTGGCGGGGCCGGACCCGGGCTCGACGAGCCCTGCGACGCAGGCCCAGCGCAGGTCGCGCGCCTCCCCGTCCAGCGCCGCCCGCACGACCGCCCGGAAGGGGTCCGCACCGGGGGCCAGGAGCAGCTGGATCTCGTCGCCCTGGGTGAAGCCGGTGGTGGCGAGGCGCTCCACGGGGTACGCGGCATCGAGGTCGTCGCGCAGGGCGCGCAGGTGGTCGGACGCGCCGGCATCACGGCGCGAGTCCACGACGTCGCCGAAGAGCACGATGGCCGGCAGCATGTCCGTCACACGCCAGAGCCTACCCCAGAAGTTGTTAGACGTACACGGCTATACGTTAGGAAGATAGCCGTATCCGGCGAACGCCAGGCCTGTCAACTCGCCGACAGGGCTGCGACGCATCGCGTCGCCAGCTATCGGGGCCCAGGCACGCTGAGCATGTCCGCGATCGCGGCCGCCAGCGCCACCCGGTGCTGTTCGGTCTCGAAGTCCAGCAGCGGGTCGGCCGCGAGGGGGTGCTCGGTGAGGGCACCGGCGCGGCGCACGTACGCCACGGGATAGAGCCCGCCCTGCCCATCAGACTCGACCGTCATCGCGACCATGTCCCCGTCCATGCCGTCGAGCGCGTGGACCAGCGGCAGGATGCCCTCGTCGCGGAGCCCGTCAGCGCCGGACGTCACGACCCTCGCCAGGTACGCCTTCTGGTGCCACAGTTCGGGGGCCGTCGCGGCCTCGTGGAGCAGGTAGCCGACGAGGTCGCCGGGGGCGACGGCCGGCCGGTTGGGCACCCCGCCGAACCGCGTCTCTGCGATGCGCCGGGCGAGGATGAGGCTGTTGTACCGGTGGCCGTGCACCGCGCCGGAGTTGGCCGGGACGCCGTGCTTCTTGAGGCCCTGCGCCGCCTGGCTGATCGTGCCCGCGAAGTAGATGCCCGGAACCGTCGCGCTCTCCCAGAACGGCGTGACCGCGGGGAGCTTCGCCGCCCCGAACGTCGCGACGCCAAGCTCGGGCAGGTCCAGGAGCGGGCAGGTGAACCCGGTCGCCGCGATGACCTCGTCCGCCTCGACGCACATCGCCTCGCCGTCCGCGGTGAGTCGCAGGTCGACCCGGATCGCGTCGCCCACGGCGGTCAGCGCGGTGATCGAGGCGTCGAGGATGCGCACACCCAGGCCCAGGAAGCTGTCCTCGAACGGCTGGACGTAGCGCGCCCGCACGCCGGCCAGCGACTTGGTCTGGACGCTGGTCCTGGCCGGGGTCGGCGAGCAGACCGTGATCGAGGAGGCCCACGGCGCGAGGCCCGACGCGAGCTCGAAGCCGCTGTTCTGCTTGCCGATGATGAACACGCGCTTGCCGGCATAGGTCGCAGCGTCGCGCGTGTCCGCGTAGTGGCGCGCGAGCTCGATGCCGGGCGTGGGCGGCGTGGCCGGCTGCGCGACCCCTACGGCGAGGACCAGGACGCGGCAGCGATACTCGCCATCGGTCGTCTCGACCACGAACGTCGTCCCGTCCGGGCCCTCCTCGCGGCGGGTCCGCTCCCAGCGGGTGCCGTAGCGGACGCGGATGGCGGCGCGCTCGGCGTAGGTCTCGAGGTTCTGCTGCATCGCGGGCCGCGACGGGAAGTACGACGTGCCGTCCAGGAACCCGGCCTGGAGGGCTCGGGCGTCTGGCTCGCGGGCGAGGAGGCTGTTCCAGTCGTAGCGCTCGTACTCGCGGGTGCCGCGCTCGGCGGGCGCGTACGGCTTGGTCCAGGACAGCAGCCGCTGGAAGAACGGCCAGCGCAGGAACATGCCGCCAGGGCCGTCGTCCGCGGAGATGACGGCGTGCTCGATCCCGTGGCTGCCGAGGCCG
>JANNHX010000134.1:0-1535 GCA_031404615.1 Chloroflexota bacterium | reverse complement strand
GGCCGGGTCGCCGCGGCGCCGGCCGACCAGCGCGATGGCGACCAGCAGGGCAACGATCATCGCGGTCGCGAGCGAGGCCATCGCACGGTCCGTGATGAGGCCTGTGAACGGCCAGGTGATCGATCGCAGCCCGACCAGCAGGATCCGCTCGATGGCGCCGCTGCCGCCGGCCGCGCGGCCGCCTCCGGCGAGGTATTCGAGGATCGCGCGCGTCTCCGCGAAGTCGTGCGAGAGCTCGTGGGCCAGCAGCGGCAGGAACCCGGCGGCGACGACCAGCACGGCACCCAGCCCGCCCAGCGCCACCCCGCGGGCGTCGCGCCCGCTCCGACGCCGCCGGAACAGGTCGGAACCCCACGCCCATGCGAGCGGCAGGACGATCACCACGCCGAGGACATGGCACTGCATCGTCACCATCGCGCCGATCCCGCTCGCGAGCCACCATCGGGCCTGCCCGGTCCGCCTCGCCATCACGGCGGCCCCGAAGGCGATGGCCGCCGCAGCCGGGATCAGGTTCGGGTTCCAGATGAAGGTGCTCTCATCGATCCCGGCGGGGGATACCGCGGCCAGGAGCCCCGCCGCCGCGCCCGCGATCCGTCCGCCGAGCAGGCGGGCCAGCCACCAGGCCCCGGCGACCGCCGCGATCCCGAACAGCGCGACCTCCCCGGTCACCGCCACGGGATCGGCCGCCGAGATGGCCGCGGCCGGCGCGAGCAGGTAGTAATAGACGGCACCGTGGTGAAACGTCCCGATGGATGTCTTCGGCCCGAGCAGCGGCACGGTCCCGTCCACCACGAGGGCGCGCAGCTCGAGCATGTCGTGCCCCTGGTCCGCGTCCCAGCGTCCGCGTTCTGCGATCCCGGGCAGCCGCGTCAGTGCGGCGAGCGCGAGGATCATGAGCAGGAGGAGGAGCTCCGCGCGACCGAAGCCGATGGCCGTCGACGTCCGCCCAGCGCCCGCGGTCATCCCGGGACCACCGCGTCGTCGTCCTCGGCGGGTGCGCTGCGGCCCTTTGCGCTGCGGGTGTGGAACGCCGCCGGAGGGAGCGCCGCCAGCGGGCGACCGGCGGCGAGGTCCCGAATCCGCTCCAGGTTCACCGCGTCGTAGCCGTCCTCCATCCCCGGAGTCTCGAGGTAGTACGTGACGTGGCCGAGCGCCGGGTGGGTCGCCATGCGCCCGAGGCCCTCGCCACCGATCCGCCCTGCGCCCACGTGCTCGTGGCGGTCCGCGCGCGAGCCCAGCTCTGCGCGCGAGTCGTTGAGGTGGACCATGTGCAGCCGATCGAGCCCGACCAGCGCGTCGAACGCCCCGATCGTCGTGTCCACGCCCGCGGCGCTGTCGATCGCGTAGCCGGCGCCCCAGAGGTGCGCGGTGTCGAGGCAGAAGCCGTAGCGCAAGCGGTCGATGCCGGCGGCGGCGACGGCGTCGTCGATCGCCTTGAGCTCCTCGAAGGACCCGCCGAGCGCGAAGCCACCGCCCGACCCGTTCTCGAGGATGAGCAGCACGTCCGGGGCATCATCGTGGACGAGCTGGAAGAC
>JANNHX010000133.1:0-2399 GCA_031404615.1 Chloroflexota bacterium | reverse complement strand
TCGGCAAGAACGGCGGCGGCTACGTCGCCATCGACTGGGAGGTCTTCGGCGACGAGTACTACGCCAAGAAGGAGTGGATCAAGGAGTCGGACAACATCGTCGAGGCCGGCACCTTCAAGCTCTACCACACGCCTGGCGCGTGATCGAGCGTGGCGCATCCGAAGACGACGACGAACGCGACGCCGATGGCTCGTCCCTCGTTGACGACTCCTTCTCGCTCCCGGCCTTTCGCACGTGGGGCCGTCTGCTGACCGACGACCGGGGTGAACGCTCGGGCCATCGGCAGATGAGACCTGGCCCAGCAGGATGCGGCGCAGGAGCAACGCCTACCAGATGACCCGCACGGAACCCGCGGCCGCACGCAGGCGGTCGTCCTTGCTGACGAGGGGGACACGCAGATCCCATGCGGTCCCGTAGAGCAGCCGGTCAATCGGGTCGCCGGGGAACGAGTCGGCCAGCAAGCCTGCCCACGCGGCAGCTTCGGGCGTGAGCTGTGCGGTGGTGATGCGGTCGCCGTCGAGGAGGTCCCGGACCCACTGCATCGGATCGCGATCCAGCTCGAAGCGGCCCAGCCGGTGCAGGGTGGCGATCTCCCAGCACGTGAGCGGACTGATGAGGATTTCGTCGGCGGCGTCGATGGCGCGGGAGGCGGCCGGCGACAGGCGCTCGGCCCCTGCCTGCCACCAGAGGACCACGTGCGTGTCGAGGAGGATTCTCACCCGAGCTCAGCGTCGGCATCCCACCGCTCGCCCGTTGCGTAGTACGCCTCATCCTCTTCGGCAACGAGCCGGACGCTGCCGACCGTCAGCCGGGATGCTGAGCTCTCGAGCGGAACAACGCGCGCGACCGGGCGCCCGTGCTTCGTCACGGTCACCGAGATCTTCAGCCTGTCGACCTGGTCCAGCACCGCCAGACACTCCGCCTTGAACCGGCTTGCCATCATCGTTCGGTCGTGATCCGCTGGCCGTTCGCTCATCTGACCAATGACTATAGTCACAGGTCACATACCGTCAAGTGCTGCTACTGGACGGGCCGACGGTCCTCGCGGCGGTCGGCAGTGCGTCCAGGTGCGAGACTGCGTCCATGGCACTCGATACCCGGCACGCCGGACAACGCTCGATCTCGCGCACCCGGCTCTCGCCGCGACAGGTCGTCCTGCCGCTCCTGATCCTCGCGGTGGTGTTCGTCATCGTCCTGCCGCGGATCGTCGACTACCGTGCGGTCCTGGCGGCGCTGGCCTCCCTCGATCCATGGGATGTCGTGCTCCTCGCCGCGACCTCGTGCCTTGCCTATGTCGCGAACGCCGTCCCGTACCGGATCCTCGTCCGGAAGGTGTCATGGCGGCATGCGGTGGGTGCGGACCTCGCCGGGCGGGCCGTCGCCAGCACGATTCCGGGCCCGACGGATGTCGCGACGCGACTCCTCCTGTACACGCAGTGGGGCGTCCCGCTGGATCGCGCGAGCGCCGGGCTCGTCATCGGCGGGCTGCTGGAGACCGTCTCGGCGCTGGTGCTGCCGCTGATCGCGGTCGTCGCCATCGTCATCGGCGGCGGCGGCACCGAGCCGGCCGGGGCCATGCTCGCCGCGATCGGCGTCCTCGTGCTGGCCCTCGGGACGGCGGCCTTCGCCGCGCTGGTGCGCTCGGAGTCGCTGGCGCGACGCATCGGAGACTGGCTCGCCCGCGCGATCGCGTGGCTCGCTGCCCGACTGCGCCGCCCGGGGCCCACCGGGGTGGCCGACGCGGTCTTGCGCCTCCGCGTCGAGTTCCACGACATCCTCAACCGCGACGGGCTCGAGGCCTACGGGGCGGCGGTCATGGCAAAGCTCGCGTGGTTCCTCGTCCTGGAGGTCTCACTCCAGGCCTGTGGCGTCGGGCCCGAGGTGATCTCACCCGCGACGGTGCTCGCGACGATGGCCGTCGTCAGCATCGTCGCCCTCGTACCCATCACCCCGGGCGCGCTTGGCGTCACCGAGATCGCCTACGTCGGGCTGCTCACGGCCGCCATCGACCCGGCGTATGCGGCCCAGGTCGCCGCCGCGGTCCTCCTGTACCGCGTCGCCCAGTGGCTGATCCCGATCCCGCTCGGGTGGGCGCTGCTCATCGTGATGCGTCGAGGACACGGCCTGTTCGCCGACGCCTCGTAGCCGCACGCGACGCGCAGGATCGGCCGGTCGCAAGTTCGGGCTCGATGGCACGTCCGAACCCGCGGCCAACGCGGGCACTGTGACCGGGATCGCGCCACCTGGAGAGCGCGGACGCAGGAGGGACGGAGTGGTGGGGACGTCGCGACGGTCCGTGGCGCTGGTGGTTGTCGTGCTGTTGCTCGCCTCGTCTGTCGCACCGCCCCCGACGCACGCGGCGACGGTGCGGCACGTGCCCGCCGACCACCCGACGATCG
>JANNHX010000132.1:0-5235 GCA_031404615.1 Chloroflexota bacterium | reverse complement strand
GATGGCGTCGAGATCGCTTCGGTGCCGCGGACCTTCGATGTCGCCGGCGATTGCCTGGGCGGCGCCCTCCCGGGAACCCTGCTCACGCCGGGCCGCTACCGGATCGAGCTCCTTGCCGGCGCCGATACGCTCGCGGCCGGCGAGTTCGTCATCGTGCCCTAGGCGTGCTGAGCCACTCCGCCGTGGACCGTGTGCGTCGCCCGGCTGCCGACGATCTCGTCACTTCGCGTACTCGACGGCACGCGTCTCGCGGATGACGGTGACCTTGATCTGCCCCGGGTAGGTCATGTTGTCTTCGATCTTCTTGACGATGTCGCGGGCGAGGCGCGTCGCGGACAGGTCGTCGATCTCCTCGGGCCGGACAAGGATGCGGACCTCGCGGCCGGCCTGGACGGCGAAGCAGCGCTCGACGCCGGTGAAGCCCTCGGCGATGGCCTGGAGGTCCTCGAGGCGCTTGACGTAGGTCTCCATGGTCTCGCCGCGGGCCCCCGGGCGGGATGCGGAGATGGCGTCCGCGATCTGGACGATCGGCGCCTCGATGCAGGCGTACTCGACCTCCTGGTGGTGCGCGGCGATCGCGTTGACGACCTTGAACGAGAGGTTGTGCTTCTGGGCGAGGCTTGCGCCGATGGCTGCGTGGGGACCCTCGACCTCGTGGTCGATGGCCTTGCCCATGTCGTGGAGGAGGCCGCCGAGCTTGGCCGCCTGGACGTCGGCACCCATCTCGGCCGCGATGATCGCCGCCAGGTGGCTCGTCTCCACGCAGTGTACGAGCACGTTCTGGCCGTAGCTGGTGCGGTACTTGAGGCGGCCGAGGACCTTGATGAGGTCGAGCGGCAGGCCCGGGACCCCGGCGTCGTACACGGCCTGCTCGCCGGCCTGGCGGATGACCAGGTCGACCTCGGCACGGGCCTTGTTGACGACCTCCTCGATGCGCCCGGGGTGGATCCGGCCGTCGGCGATGAGCTTGGTGATGGCCAGGCGCGCGACCTCGCGGCGGACGGGGTCGAAGCCCGAGAGGACGACCGTCTCGGGCGTGTCGTCGATGATCAGGTCCACGCCGGTCGCCTGCTCCAGGGCGCGGATGTTGCGCCCCTCGCGGCCGATGATGCGGCCCTTCATCTCGTCGCTGGGCAGGTGGACGACGCTCACGGTGTGCTCCGCCGTGTGGTCCGCGGCCACGCGCTGCATGGCGGTGACGATGACCTCGCGGGCCTTCTCGTTCGCCTCCTCGCGGGCGCGACGCTCGATGGAGCGGGCGAGCTTGACCGCGTCGTGCTCGGCCTCCTCGCGGATGGCCTCAAGCAGGATCCCCTTGGCGTCCTCGGCGGAGAGGCCGGACACGCGCTCCAGGGCGGCGACGCGCTCCAGGTTGAGCCGGCCGAGATCCTCGCGCTGGTGCTCGATCTCTCGCTCGCGGTCGTTGATCTTGCGGCTCTTCTCCTCAAGCATGTCGGCGCGCTGGTCGAGCTGCTCGTCCCGCGAGAGGAGGCGTCGCTCCAGGTTCTGGAGCTCGGCACGCTTGAGACGGGCCTCGTCCTCGGCCTCGCGCTGCAGGCGCAGCTTCTCGTCCTTTGCCTCGAGGATCATGTCCTTCTGGGACGTCCGCGCCTCGGCGACGATCCGCGCGGCCTTGTCCTGGGCGGCCTTGATGCTCTGGCTGGACAGCGTCCCGCGGGCGACGAACCCCACGACAACACCAACGGCGCCCGCGGCCAGCCCGGCCACGAGGGCGACGATCCACTCCATCTTCAGTTCCTCCCACCCGGCGGGGTGAATGCGCCGGGCGTGTCAACGAGATTCGGGCTCGGGCTACGCGCCGCCGGCATTCGCTTGGGCTCGGGAGCGGGAGGGCCACCACGGGACTCCGCCAGCTCTCCGCCGGTGGTGCGGCTCGCCCGGAGCGCGGCCATTGGGTCCGCGTCCGGTTGACTGCGTAGCCTACACCGGGCCATCGGATCGGGCTGGCGGCCGACGCCGCCGGTCGTGAATCGGCGCGCTCGACCCGCGGCCGCCGGGGGTCAGGTCTCCGAGAGGGCGTCCGCGTCGGGCGGGCCCTCGTCGTCATCGAGTCCGCCGCCGGCATCAACGGTGGCCGCGTCGTCGAGCACCCGACGGCTGACCGCCGAGCACACGTCCGGCCCGAACCCTCTGCGGGCGAGGAGCGCGTAGGCACGCTGCCGGCGCTTGCGCGGATCCGACTCGCGCAGGATCGCGGGGAGCTTCCTGCGCAGGAGCCGCTCCGCCGCGGCGTCGTCGGCGTTCGCGGGCTCCCCGTACCCCGCCGCCGCGGCCTCCTCGCGGGCCGCCTCGCGCCGGTCACCGAGGACCTCGTCCACAAGCGTGCGTTCGACGCCCTTCAGCTGGAGCTCCCGGCGCAGGGCGTGCTCGCCCCGGGGCTTCGCGCGGTCCCGCGACTGCACCCACGAGCGCGCGAAGGCATCGTCGTCAAGGTAGCCGAGGACCAGCAGCCTGCCGACGACCTCCTCCGTGAGCTCGGCCCGGTAGCCCATCGTGGCGAGCTTGCGCCGGACCTCGCTCTCGGACCGCGGGCGCGCCTCGAGGAAGCGCGCCGCCGCATCCATGACCTCGGCGACGTTCTCCACGCCGGCGCGACGCTCACGGCGTTCCTGGATCGTTGGCTTCCGGGGGCGGGCACGAGAACGGGCGCCGGATCCCGGCACCCGCAGCTCATCGTCCATGGGCGGCCCTGCCAGCCCAGCGGCTACTCGGCCTCTGCGATGCCCTCGACGGGCAACGCCACGTCCGCCATCTTGGCGCGGATGCGGCGGTCGATCTCCGAGGCGACGTCCACGTTCGTGCGGAGGAAGTCCTTGGAGGCCTCGCGACCCTGGCCCAGACGGGTCTCGCTGAAGGTGAACCAGGCGCCGGTCTTGGTGACGACGTCCATCGCGACGCCGACGTCCAGCAGGCCGCCCTCCTTGGAGATGCCTTCGCCGTACATGACGTCGAACTCGGCGACGCGGAACGGCGGGGAGACCTTGTTCTTCACGACCTTGACCCGGGTGCGGTTGCCGACCGACTCCGTGCCAATCTTGATCGTCTCGATCCGGCGGATGTCGAGGCGGACTGTGGCGTAGAACTTCAGCGCGCGGCCGCCGGGGGTGGTCTCCGGGTTGCCGAACATGACGCCGATCTTCTCGCGCAGCTGGTTGGTGAACACGAGGGCCGTGTTCGAGCGGGAGACGGCGCCCGTCAGCTTGCGCAGCGCCTGGCTCATGAGCCGGGCCTGGATGCCGACGAAGCTGTCGCCCATCTCGCCCTCGATCTCCGCGCGCGGCACGAGGGCGGCCACGGAGTCCAGGACGACGATGTCGACACCGCCGGAGCGGATCAGCGTCTCGGTGATCTCGAGGGCCTGCTCGCCCGTGTCGGGCTGGCTGACCAGGAGCTCGTCCACGTTCACGCCGCAGGCGCGGGCGTAGCCCGGATCCAGCGCGTGCTCCACGTCGATGAAGGCGGCGATGCCGCCGCGGGCCTGGGCCTCGGCGATGACGTGCTGGCAGACGGTGGTCTTGCCCGAGGACTCCGGACCGAAGATCTCCGTGATCCGGCCGCGCGGGATGCCCCCGACGCCAAGCGCGAGATCGAGGGCGATGGAGCCCGTGGGGATCGAATCGACCGCCTGCCGCTCGGCGGAGCCGAGCTTCATGATCGACCCGCGCCCGAACTGCTTCTCGATCGCCAGGATGGCGGCATCGACCGCCTTCCCGCGCTCCGCGAGCGCCTTCTCGGGGTTGGGACCGTTGCGGTCGATTTCCCTGCCGCTGATCGTCATCTGTCCTCGCTCCTTGGGGCCTTGGCCGACCCGACGGAGCGGGACCAGATCCCGCCCGCCTGGCGCGTCAGCCTTCGCCCGACTCGCCGTCCCAGCGCGGCTTCCGGTCCTTCCTGATGACCTCCGCCTGCTGCGGGGACTCCGAGAGGGGCGTCAGCTTCGCCTGGGTGCTCTTGTCCTTGGGCTTCTTCTTGACTTCCTTGGAGGGGCGATCCCGAGATCCCATGGATTCCTCCTCGACGCATAGCGGACGGTATCGACACGGACTTCACGCGCGCTTTGCTGCCGCTTCGCCGCCACTCATCCGGACGGCACGTGAGCGCAGTTCGGACATCTCGACGGGGAAGGTTCCGGCGCGCAGCGCAGCGCGGATCCGGGCCATGAAGTCTAGGGTGAAGGTGAGGTTGTGACAAGTCGCGAGCCGGTACGCGAGCATCTCCTTCGCCCTGAACAGGTGGCTCAGATACGCCCGCGAGAACCGGCTGCAGAGGGGGCACGGGCACCCATCCTGGACCGGCCTCGGGTCGTCCATGAATTGGGTGTTGCGCAGGTTCAGCCGCTCGCCCGGGATCCAGAGCTGGCCGTTGCGCGCGACGCGGGCCGGCAGGACCGAGTCGAACAGGTCCACGCCGCGGTGCACTGCGTCCAGCAGGTCCGTGGGCGAGCCCAGGCCCATGAGGTAGCGCGGCCGCGGGTCACCCTCGAGGAATGGCACCGTGACGTCCAGCGTGGCGTTGCGCTCGTCCGGCGTCTCGTCGCCCGCGAGACCGCCGATGTTGATGCCGTCGAACGGCAGGCTCGCGATGAACCGCGCCGACGCCTCGCGCAGCTCCGGGTCAAGGCCGCCCTGGACGATGCCGAACAGGGCTTGGTCCGTCCGCGTGTGGGCCTCGAGCGAGCGCTCCGCCCAGCGGTGGGTGCGGCGCATCGCGTCCTCGACCACCGCCCGCGGCGAGCTCGGGAAGACCGGCTGGTCGAACGCGACCGCCACGTCCGGCCCGAGCGCCTGCTGGACCGCGATCGAGTGCTCCGGCGTGAAGCGGTGGATCGACCCATCGAGGTGGCTCTTGAAGGTCACGCCTCCGTCGTCAATGACGCGCAGGTCGCCGAGCGAGACCACCTGGTAGCCGCCGGAGTCCGTGAGGATGGGCCCGTCCCAGCCCATGAAGCGGTGGAGGCCGCCCAGGTCCCGGATCCGCTCGTGGCCCGGGCGGAGATACAGGTGGTAGGTGTTGGCGAGGATGATGGTCGCGCCGGCGGCCTTCACCTCGTCCGGGTGGAGCGCCTTGACCGTTGCGTTCGTGCCCACGGGCATGAACTGCGGCGTCTCGATGGCCCCGTGCGGCAGCTCCAGCCGTCCGAGGCGGGCGCGCGTGGAGCCGTCCGCGGGCGGCGGGACGAGCACCTCGAAGCTGGCGGCGCCGGGCATCGTGCGT
>JANNHX010000131.1:0-6533 GCA_031404615.1 Chloroflexota bacterium | reverse complement strand
GGGGATGGATGCAAACGACAACCTTGCATCCCCGGCGCCGGTGTCTATGATACGGCATCGCTCACCCGTGTCTCGCGGATGAGCGTTTAGGGTCCCTCGTCCCGTCCCGCCGTCACCGCCGCGTCGAGCCAGTCCATCTCGACCACCAGGGACGTCGGAGCGGCGCCCGGCCTGCGGAACGGCTCGGTGCTCAGGCGAGGGAAATTGGAGGAGGCGTTCATGAAGTTCGCGCGCGTCGGCGCCGTTTTGGCAGCTGCGGCCATCGTGGTCACCGCCTGCGGTGGCTCGGGTGGCACTGGCAAGACCATCAAGATCGGGATCACGCTCCCGTTGTCCGGTTCGTCGCTGGCCAGCGCCGGGCCCGCCGAGAAGGGTGCCCAGCTGGCCGTCAAGGAGTTCAAGCTCGACGGCTACACGATCGTGGTCGACGTCAAGGACCACGCGGTCAACGGCGTCCACGATCCGCAGCAGGGCGCCAAGGACATGACGTCCTTCGCATCCGATACGACCGTGGTCGGCGTCGTCGGCCCGTTCAACTCGTCCGTGGCCAAGGTCCAGATCCCGATCTCCAACGAGGCGGGCCTGTTCCAGTGCTCCCCCGCGAACACCAACCCGGACCTCACCAAGGGTGATGCCGGCAGGCAGCTCCGCGCCAAGCAGCCGGACAAGATCAACTACGTCCGCGTCGCCACGACGGACGACATCCAGGGCCCGGCCGTCGCGCAGTACGGCGTGAACAAGCTCGGCCTGAAGAAGGTCGCGATCATCGACGACACCGAGACCTACGGCAAGGGCATCGCCGACGCGTTCGCGGCGGAGTGGACGAAGCTGGGTGGCGAGGTTGTCGGTCGCGAGGGCGCCCCGAAGGGCACCACCGACTACACCGCGATCCTGACCAAGTTCAAGGACGCCGCTCCCGACGCCGTCTTCTTCGGCGGCGTGACGGCGACCGGTGGCGGCCTCGTGCGCAAGCAGATGCCGCAGTCCGGCCTCGCAGACCTCGCATATCTCGGCGGCGACGGCATCCAGGATGGCCGTGGCGACGTCGAGGGCTCGTTCATCAACATCGCCGGCGAGGCCGGTGCCAACAGCTTCAGCTCCGTCGCCGCGATCGCCGAGTACCCGGGCAAGGCCGACTTCGACAAGCGGTACAAGGCCAAGTACAACGAGGACGCCGGCGCGTACTCCGCGTCGGGCTACGCCTGCGCCCAGGTCGTGCTCCAGGCCATCAAGACCGCCGCCTCCAAGGGCGACGTGACCCGCGAGGCCGTCCGCGCCGCCGGTGTGGACCCGAACACCACCTTCGAGACCGTCCTCGGCCCCGTCAAGTTCGACGCGGCCGGCGACACGAACCAGAAGATCATCTCCCTCTACAAGGTCGATCTCACGGCCGGCGAGGGGAATGGCGACTGGGTCTTCGATTCCCAGGTCGACTACAAGTAAGGATCCCACCAGGATCTGCAACGACGAGCCGGGAAGCCTCCGGGCTTCCCGGCTCTTGCTATCCGGATCTCTTAGGGCCAGCGGAGAACCCAGATGACGGCACTCCCTGCGACCAATGACGCCGGGCGCCCGAGCGTGCCGGCGGGACGGGTGATTCGTCTGCTCGTCCTCTTCGCAATCCTCCTGGGGATCGCGTGGCTTGCGGTCACGAACATGGGCGCCGAGCAGGCCACGGAACAGCTCGTGAACGCGCTGACGCGCGGCGCGATCTACGCCCTGATCGCCCTCGGCTACACGATGGTGTACGGCATCATCGAGCTCATCAACTTCGCGCACGGCGACATGTTCATGGTCGGCGCATTCGTCAGCCTGACCTTCCTCGGCCAGATCCTGGGCCTCGAGGGCGCCGTGACCAACATCCCCCTGCTGATCCTGCTGCTCGTGGTCACCTTCGCGGTGACCATGGCGGTCCTTGGCCTCGTCGGCGTCACGATCGAGCGCTTCGCCTACAAGCCGCTCCGGAACGCCCCGCGACTGGCCCCCCTGATCACGGCCATCGGCGTCTCGTTCATCCTGCAGAACCTCGTGCAGCTCGTGTACGGGCCCTACCAGACGAACTCGCCCAAGGTCTTTCCCGACACCTGGGTGGTCCAGGTGGGCGAGGCGACCGTCCCCGTCCTGAGCCTGTTCATCATCGCCGTCGCGGTCGGCCTCATGATCGCCCTGCAGCTGTTCATCGGGCGCACCCGGCTCGGCCGCGCGATGCGCTCCACTGCCGCCGACCGCGATGCCGCCGCCCTCATGGGCGTGAACATCAACCGCACGATCGCGATCACGTTCCTCATCGGCTCCGCGCTCGCGGGCGCCGCCGGCGTCGTCAACGGCCTCCAGTACGGCGTGTCGCGGTTCGACGACGGCTTCCAGGCGGGCCTCAAGGCGTTCACAGCCGCCGTCCTCGGCGGCATCGGCAACACGATGGGCGCCGCCCTCGGCGGCTTCATCATCGGCTTCATCGAGGTTGGCGCGACCGTGCTGGGATATACCCGATGGGGTCCCGCCATCGTGTTCGGCGTCCTGGTCGTCGTCCTCGTGTTCCGCCCCGCCGGTCTCCTCGGCCAGCAGCTGGGTGAGCGCGCATGAGCGTCGTGACGGATCTCAACGCCAAGGCCGCCGGCGGCGGCCGGATGGGCGGGCTGCGCACCAGCGCCTCGCGCCACCGCTCCCTGTCCATCCTCGTGGGGATGGCCATCGTCGGCGCCATCCTGCCGGTGCTGGCCTTCATCCCGCCCTTCACGCTGGCGCAGCCGAGCAACGCCTGGATCGATGGCTTCACCAACGCCGGCGTCTTCGTCCTGCTCGCCCTCGGCCTCAACCTGGTCGTCGGCGTCGCGGGCCTGCTGGACCTCGGCTACGCCGCGTTCTTCGCCATCGGCGCCTACACCTACGCCTACGTCGCCTCGCCGTTCGGCAACAGCATCCTCGGCATCGACCTCGTGGCGAACCTGGGGACCGAGACGGGCGGGCTCGTCTTCTGGCCGATGCTCCTCGTCGGAGCGCTGGTCGCAGCCACCTTCGGCATCCTGCTCGGCGCTCCAACCCTGCGGCTCCGCGGCGACTACCTCGCCATCGTGACCCTGGGCTTCGGCGAGATCGTGCCGATCGTGTTCCTCAACTCGGACGCCCTCACCAACGGCACGAACGGCATCGGCGGCCTCCTGCGGCCCTCGCTGCCGATCATCGGCTCGTTCTCGGCGATCAACCCATGGCCCTACTACATCACGATGCTCGGGCTCGTGACCTTCGTCATGATCATCTGCTACCGGCTCGTGGAGAGCCGGCTGGGCAGGGCCTGGGAGGCCATTCGCGAAGACGAGCTGGCGGCGGCCGCAAACGGCATCAACACCGTCACCGTCAAGCTGCTCGCCTTCGCGCTCGGCGCGTCGACCGCGGGTATCGCGGGCGTCTTCAACGCCAGCAAGCTCGTCACCGTCAGCCCGGACCAGTTCACGTTCATCGTGTCGTTCACGGTGCTCGCGATGGTGGTCCTCGGCGGCATGGGCAACTTCTGGGGCGTCGCCGTCGGCGCGTTCGTGATCTACACGATCAACAACGTGCTCCTCAAGGTGCTCAACCAGTTCTTCGACCAGACCGGCATCCCGATCCTCAAGGACATCGACTTCATCCAGCTCCAGTTCCTGCTCTATGGCCTGGCGCTGGTCGGGATGATGCTGTTGCGACCGGAGGGCCTGTTCCCCAACAGTCGCCGCAAGCGTGAGCTGCACACCGCGATGGTCGAGCCCGGCGAGGACGAGCTGGGTGCCGGCGAAGGCCCGCTGGACAAGGAGGACGTCCGATGACCGGCGACGTGCTCGACAACGAGCCAATCCTCGTCGCCAGGGGTGTGACGCGGCGGTTCGGCGGCCTGCTGGCCGTCGCCAGCGTTGACTTCACGATCCCCCGGCGCTCCATCGTGTCCCTCATCGGGCCGAACGGCGCCGGCAAGACCACGTTCTTCAACGTCCTGCTGGGCGTCATCGACCCCACGGCTGGCTCGGTTGAATTCCACGGCAGGCGAATGATCGCGAGGCCCGAGCGGATCGCCTTCGAGTCGCTCGTCTGGGTGCTCCCGGCGCTCGTCACGGGCCTCCTGGCGGCGGCGCTCGCCACGACGGGCATCCTGACCGGGCGGATCCTGGCCCTCGTGGGCTTCCTTGTCATGCTGCTCCTGATCGGGTCGCTGCTCCTCTCGATCATCCGGCCCGTCTGGTACCAGAAGCGGCTCGCGCGCATCGGCATCTTCCGGAGCGCCCGGCCGAATGACATGGTCGAGGCCGGCATCGGCCGGACGTTCCAGAACATCCGCCTGTTCAAGAACATGACGGCGGTTGAGAACGTGCTCGTGGGGATGCACCCCAAGCTGCGCAGCAACCTCATCTCCGCGATGTTCAACACGAAGTCCATGCAGGCCGAGGAGGTCGTCGCGCTCGACCGGGCGCAGGAGCTCCTCACGCTGGTGGGCCTCCACGGCAAGGGCAACGAGGGCGCGCGCAACCTCCCGTATGGAGACCAGCGCCGCCTGGAGATCGCCCGGGCGCTCGCGTCGGACCCGCAGCTCCTCCTCCTCGACGAGCCGGCGGCCGGCATGAACCCCAAGGAGACACAGGACCTCGTGGCCCTGATCTCCAAGCTCCGCAACGACCTGGGTCTCACCATCCTGCTCATCGAACACGACATGAAGCTCGTCATGGGGATCAGCGACCGGATCACGGTCCTGGACCACGGCGAGAAGATCGCCGAAGGCACACCCGAGGAGGTCCGCAGGGACCCACGGGTGATCGAGGCCTACCTGGGAGCGCCGGCAGCATGACCGCCGAAGCCACCGCGCCGGCCGCGACCGATGTCGTCCTCCGGCTCACCGACGTCCACAGCTACTACGGCGCGATCCACGCGCTGCAGGGCATCACCGCCGAGGTCCGCCGCGGTGAGATCGTGACCCTGATCGGTGCCAACGGCGCCGGCAAGACCACGACGCTGCGGACCATCAGCGGCCTGATCCACCCGCGCCACGGCGCGGTGGAGCTCAACGGCACGGACATCAGCAACGTGTCGCCGCACGTGCTCGTGACGCGGGGCATCGGCCATGCGCCCGAGGGCCGGCGGATCTTCTCGCGCCTGACGGTCCACGAGAACCTGCTCATGGGCGGGTTCACGCGCTCGCGGGGCGAGAACGACGAGCAGGTCGCCCACGTCTACGAGCTGTTCCCGAGGCTCAAGGAGCGGCACACGCAGAAGGGCGGGACACTGTCCGGCGGCGAGCAGCAGATGCTGGCCATCGGGCGTGCGCTCATGACCCGGCCGTCCGTGCTGCTGCTCGACGAGCCGTCCCTCGGCCTGGCGCCCATCCTCGTCCAGCAGATCTTCAGGATCATCCGCGAGATCAACGCGAGCGGGATGACCATCCTGCTCGTGGAGCAGAACGCCCTCCAGGCGCTCTCGATCGCCAACCGCGGCTACGTGCTGCAGACCGGCGAGGTCGTGCTGTCCGGTGACTCGCGCGACCTGATGGTCAACGAGACGGTCCGCAAGGCCTATCTCGGAGAGGACTGACCGGGGGGCCCTCCCCCGGCCAGCTCGAAGCCCGGATCCACCGGTGGAGCGCCGCAGATCGCCGCTCCAGGCGCGCCCAGGCCAAGGCGGCGACGAGCACGGAAGCGAGCGCACCTGCAGGCGCGTGAGTGACGCGCACAGGAGCCAACGCAGGCATGGGCCGCATGGGCGCGCGAGATGCAAGCGGATCCGGTGGATCCGGGCTTAGTGACCCCGCCGGACAGCAGGCAGCCCCGGCGGTCGCCTGACCGCCCGGACCCGTCGCGCCCTTCGGGGGCATCCCCCGACGGCGCAGATGAGGCCCGCCTCGCCCCCCGTGAGCAGGCCCGCATCGACGAGGCCGTCGTCCGCGTGGGCCGTGGGCGTGGCGCCGGACCCATCCTCGTGGCGGCGCTGGTCGTCGCCGCGTTCCTCCTGGGGGTCGTGCGACCCTGGGACTGGTTCGCCGGCGATACGGCCACCGGGAACCGACCCGGCGGCCTGGTCGCGGGAGCCACGGCCGGTCGGCGCGGCGACCCCGGCTCCTCGCTGGCCCCGGCGCCGTTCGCGGCCCCAACCTGCGGCTACCCCACGAGCTGGCGGACGGCCGCCATCTCGTTCTGGGCCGGCGCGCGTGCCCGCATCTGGACCGCCGCCGTGGCCGTGCCCGCCTCGGGGCCCGCGGATCCGTCGATCCCCTTCCACCTCCTCGCCTCGGACACCGTCGAGGCCATCGGCTGGTGCGCGCCGGTCGACGGCCCCGAGCGACCGCCACTCGCCGCGGTGGGGACGCTGTTCCGACTGCGCGACGGGGTCGCGACCGAGATCCCCGTGGACCGGCTCGAGCCCGCGGGCCGCGACGCGCTCGGCGAGCTGTGGGTGCCCCCGGTCCACGGCGGCCGAAGCGGCGGCCGGACGAGATGTCGTTGATCTGGCTATTCGTGCTGGCGCTCGCCGTTGCGGGGTGAAGCGTCACGCCCGAGGGATCAATCGTCAGTCGCTTC
>JANNHX010000130.1:0-2016 GCA_031404615.1 Chloroflexota bacterium | reverse complement strand
CCTCATCGAGCAGGGTCCGAGCCAGGACGTGGTTGGGGCAGTCGTCGAAGTACAGAAACTCGATCCGATGGCTCATGCCCTGATGGTACGGCGCGGGTGGCGCGATCAAGCGCGCCGGCTCCGTGGCCGACCTCAGTAGAGGCCGAGCGGGTTGACGAACCGGCCTCCCATCTCGATGCGGAGGTCGAGATGCGGGCCGGTCGACCTGCCCGTGGAGCCGAGGCGCGCGATGCGCTGGCCAGCGACGACACGTGCACCCGCGGCGACGGTCACCGACTGGTTGTGGTTGTAGGTCGACCGCATGCCGTCGGGATGGCGCAGTACGACCACGTACCCGCCTCCGTTGTTCTTCCAACCGGCGAAGACGACCGTGCCGGCCGCGATGGCTCGAACAGACGTCCCGGTGGGTGCGGAGATGTCGATTCCGGGATGGGCGCCGGAGAAGCGGGTGGTCACGAGGCCACGGACCGGCAAGGGCCACCTGTGCGTCATCCCACGGATCCTGACAGGTGGCGCCTGCCTCGCCGCCGACCGGGTGGTGGTTCGAGGCGTCGGCTTCGGTGTCGCCTTGGGCATCGGGTGCCCGCCGGGGACCCGGATCACGCGACCCACCGCGAGGGAGTCCGCGGTTGCCCCGGGGTTCCAGCGAAGGATTGTCGAGAGCTCCACGCCGTGCCAGAGGGCGACATTCCAGAGCGTGTCCCCGCGACGAACCCGGTGCCGCGGACCGGGGGGCGGCGTCGGCGTCGGCGGTTGGGACGGTGCGATCGATGGCCCAGGCTGGCCGAGCCACGGGGCCGCCCACGGCGGGAGCGGGTCGGGCGACGGGCTGGGCTGGGGCGCCACGGTCACCGGCGTGAATGCGGTGGCCGGCAGGACGGCCGGGATCGAAGTCGGCCTCGCGGAGACGGGCTGCTGCACCGTGGCCGTGGCGACAATCGCGATGAGGATCGCACCGCTGGCGGCAAGGACGCGGGCGCGGTGGTGCGGAGTGTGGTCAGGCCTCAAGAACGTGTTCCTCCGAGCGCTGGGGCAAGCAGCGCGAGGAGGCTGGCCGTGGGCGGCCGGGATCGCGCGCCGCGGCCGGGCCTCCAGCCTGCCCACCGTTCCTGAGTGCGAGATGAGGACGCCCTGAGACATCCGTCGCTGGCTTCCGTCCGCGACGCCCTTCTCAGGAATGCGTCACCGGGAATTCATCCGGCGCTCATCTGGTGGGGCTCTACTCCTGCCATGGTCGACACCAACGTCTCACTCGCCGTCATGGTCGCGCTGCTCGCCGCCGCTGACCTCGTTCTCGTTGCCGGCCTGATGTCGAACCGCGCCGCCGCGGTCGCGATCGCGGCCGTCGGGCGCCCGGTCGGCTGGGTTGGGTCAGCCGCCGGCCTCGTCCTCGCAACGGCCGTTGCCGTGGCTCGGCGCCCATGAGCTCGATCGCCGGGCTCGCTACGCCTCGCGACGGCGACCGGCAGGTCATCGAGATCCTCGTGTCCGGCGGTTACCACCCCGACCTGATCGAGGCCCGGGCGGGCCAGCCGATCCGCCTGGTCTTCAAGCGTGAGGACGACCACGCGTGCTCGGACCGCGTCGTGTTCTCGAAGCCGCGTGTCGACCGCTATCTCGCGCCGCGGTCTGTGACCGTCGTCGATCTCCCGGCTGCCGCGGGCGGCAGCATCCGCTTCACCTGCGGCATGGGGCGCTATCGCGGACGCATCAACCTCGTCCCGCGTGAGGAGGACGCCCGTGGTCCCCGGCGGATCGCGACTGCGGCAGTTGCGCTGGTCGCGATCGTGCCGGTGCTGATCGTGCTCCTGGTTGCCGGCGTCGCGGGGTCCGCGTCGTCCGCCCTGGCGATGGGCCTACTCGTTGCCGACGCCATTGCCCTGGTCATCCTCGCGCGCCACGGCGAACGCCGCGCGCACCGCCACTCGTAGGAGCATCGTGCCGTTCGTCATCGACATCAACCCGGTCGCCTTCTCGCTCGGCCCGCTTGCGGTCCGCTGGTATGGAATCACGCTC
>JANNHX010000129.1:0-5003 GCA_031404615.1 Chloroflexota bacterium | reverse complement strand
AAGGCCGACCCGGTGTCGATCCACCGGCGTGTCGGCTACATCCCAGGTGAGTTCGCGCTGTATGACCGCCTCAGCGGCAAGCAGACGCTCGAGTACTTCGCGAACCTCCGCGGCGGGGTCGACGCCGCGTACCAGGCGAGCCTCATCGACCGCTTCGAGCTCGACCCCGGCAAGCGGTTCAAGGAGTACAGCAAGGGCAACAAGCAGAAGGTCGGCGTGATCGCCGCGCTCCAGCACCGCCCCGAGCTGCTGGTCCTCGACGAGCCCACGTCCGGGCTCGATCCGCTCGTCCAGCAGACCTTCTTCGAGACGTTGCGTGAGGCCGTCGCCGACGGCGCGACGGTGTTCCTCAGCTCCCACATCCTGTCCGAGGTCGAGAAGTCGTGCGAGCGCGTCGCGATCATCCGCGACGGCCGGCTGGCCAAGCTCGGCACGGTCGAAAGCCTGCGCGACCTCGCCCACCACCAGGTGGAGCTGCGGTTCGCGGGCGCGGTGCCGGCCGCGGAGTTCCGCGACCTGCCCGGGGTCAGCGACCTCGTCGCCGATGACCACACGATCCGCATGCGTGTCGCCGGCGCGATCACCCCCGTGGTGCGTGCCGCCGCCCAGTACGAGCTGGTGGATTTCGTCTCCCGCGAGCCGTCGCTCGAGGAGACGTTCCTGGCGGAGTACGGCCGCGAGGCCGTGGAGGCGACTGGCAATGGCCGCTAGCACCAACGCGCCGCGGCGGACCGCGACGACGTTCCCGCCCATCCCGCTGCGGCGCCGGCTCATCGGGCTGGGCAGCGTCTACGGCAAGACGATCCGCGACTCACGGCTCTCGTTCATCATCGCGGCCGGGATCCTGGGCGGCATGGCGCTGCTCATGGGCGCCGCCCTGCCCCAGATCTTCCCGACGCCCCAGGCCCGCCAGGAGGTCAACGCCCTGATCGACGCGATGCCCGCGTCGATGGTGAACCTGTTCGGCAAGCCGGTCGGCCTCGGCACGCTCGGTGGCTACATGACCTGGAAGTACGGCGCCATCTTCGTGATGGGCACGGCGCTGTGGTCGATCATGGCGCTCTCGTCCACGCTCGCAACCGAGGCCCGCCGAGGCAGCCTCGACATGGTCGCGACCACCCCGCTGGGCAAGCGCCGGATCGCGGTCGAGAAGCTGGCTGCGCACCTGACCCTGCTGTGGCTGACGATGGCCATCCTGGGCGTGGCCGCGTCGGTGGGCTCGAGCGTCCTGGGTGATCCCGCGCTGGGCGACGTGATCCCGCTCCTCGGCGGTCTCGGGTTCGGGCTGTGGATCGGGTCCATCGCGATGTTCTTCGGCGGCCTCGCCTTCCTCCTCGCGCCGGTCCTCGGCCGGGCGGGGTCGGCGGGCATCGCGGGCATCCTGATGCTGGTCCTGTGGCTGGCGAACGGGGTCGAGGGGATGGGCTCGATCGCCTTCCTCAGCCCGTTCCGCTGGACGTCCGACCACATCGCGCTCGTTGCCCAGTACGACTGGCTGCCGGTCCTCGCGACCGCGTCCCTCGGGGTCGTCTTCATGGTCGGGGGCGTGGCGCTGTTCGTGCGCCGCGACCTGGGCGTGACGGCAGGCCTGTCGCTGCCGAAGCTGCCGGCCCTGGTCCTCGGCACGCGCAACCCGTTCCTCCGCGCGTTCGGCGACATGCTCCCGCGGTCGCTGGCCTGGGGCGTCGGCCTGTTCCTGATGGGCGCGCTCCTGTCGGCGATGACGGGGCCGATCGTGGACCAGATCAAGGGCGATGCCACGCTGCTCACGACGTTCCAGAACATCTTCCCGGCCTTCGACCTCGCGACGACCGGCGGCTGGCTCCAGCTGTACGCCGAGCTGATGTTCATCGCCGTCGGCTTCGCCGGGGCGACGTTCGTCGCGAAGTGGGCGTCCGACGAGACCGACGACCGCCTCGAGGTGCTGCTCGCGACGCCGCTGACCCGCTCGCGCTGGGTGATCGCCGGTGGCGTGGCCGCGCTCCTCGCGACCGTCGTCATCACCGTCATGTTCGCGCTCGGTATCGGCGCGGGGGCGATGGGCACGACCCTCGACGCCACCGAGAGCATGATCGGCACCGCCTCGCTCGGGTTGTTCACAGCGGCGATCATCGGCATCGGGTTCGCGATCGGCGGCCTGTGGCGAACATCGCTCGCGCCCGAGATCGCGGCCCTCGCCGTCGTCGCGACGTACCTGGTCAACCTCTTCGCGCCGCCCCTCGGCCTGCCCGACTGGGTCCACCAGCTCGCGCTGACGACCCACCTCGGCCAGCCGATGATGGGCCAGTGGGACCTCACGGGGGTCATCGCGTGCCTCGCGATTGCCGTCGGCGGGATCCTGCTCGGCGCCTGGGGGATGAGCCGGCGGGACGTCGCGCGCTAGGGGAGTGCCGGATCCCTCGGGCTCGCCGCCGGGCCCGACCGGCCGATCGGATCGCGGGTCCGCGCCATAGACTCGGGGCGTGGACCCGTTCGCCCTCGTCGCCATCGCGATCGCGGCTGTCCTCCACGCGACCTGGAACATCCTGCTCAAGACGGCCGGGGACCCGCTGCGGACCGCGACCGTCGGGGTCGTGGCCGCGTCCGCGGTGCAGGTGCCACTCGCGGCGGTCGCCTGGCTGGCAACGGGACGGCCGGATCTGCCGCCCGTCGCATGGGTCGTCGGGATCGTGTCGGGGGTTGTGGAGACGGCGTACTTCGTGTTCCTCGCGGCCGCGTACCGGCGGGGCGACCTGTCCGTCGTGTACCCGATCGCCCGCGGCAGCGCGCCGGTGCTTGCGGTTGTCGTGGGGGTCACGGTGCTTGGAGAGCGGCTGGCTCCGGTCGCGTGGCTGGGGGTCGGGCTGCTGGTCGCGGGGCTGCTCGTCGTGCAGCGGCCGTGGACGCTCATCGGCCGGGGCGGGGCCGACGGGAAGCGCCGAGCCGCGCCGGCGGGGGCCGGGTTCGCGCTCCTGACCGGGGCGATGATCGCCACGTACTCCTCGCTGGACCGTGTCGGCGTGCAGCTCGCGCCGGCCTGGCTCTACGCCGCGGTCCTGTGGCCGGTGTGCGGCCTGGGGTTGCTCGTCGTGGCGTTGCTCCGCCCGCGGATCCGTGGCGGGATCCACGCGCCGCTGGACGTGCCGCTGGACGTGCCGCGCGCCGTCGTGGGTGGCCTCCTCACGTTCACCGCCTACGGCTTCGTGCTGGCGGCCCTGGCGCGCGCGCCACTCGCGATCGTCGCCCCACTCCGTGAATCCGCGGTGCTGCTCACCGCGTCGTGGGGTGTCCTGCGGCTGGGTGAGGGGGCGAGCCGGCACGAGATCTCGTCGCGGATCGCGGGCTCGCTGCTCGTGCTGGCGGGGGCCGCGGTGCTGGCGGTCGGGCGGTAACCGGTGCACCATGGACGACGAACCGACACACGCGATCCCGTCCGCGCGAACCGACTGAGGAACCCATGCCCGCCCTCACCCTCGGCTACAAGGCATCCGCCGAGCAGTTCCCGCCACAGCGCCTGCTCGACCTCGCCGTCGCGGCCGAGACGGCCGGCTTCGATTCCGTCTGGACCAGCGACCACTTCCAGCCCTGGCGCCACACGGACGGCCATGCCCCTAACGCCCTCGTCTGGCTGGGCGCGGCGTCGCAGGCCACCAGGCGCGTCACGCTCGGCACGAGCGTCCTGACCCCGTCGTTCCGCTACAACCCGGCGATCGTGGCGCAGGCGTTCGGGACGCTGGGCTGCCTGGCCCCGGCCCGCATGATCCTCGGCGTGGGCACGGGCGAGAGCCTCAACGAGGTGCCGGTCGGCGTGGACTGGCCGGAGCAGAAGGAGCGGTTCGCCCGCCTGCGCGAGTCCGTCGAGCTGATCGGGCAGCTCTGGCGCGGGGAGCGGCTCACCTTCGAGGGCGAGTACTACCGCGTTCACGATGCGACCATCTATGACCGTCCGGACGAGCCCGTCCCGATCTACATCGCGGCCTCGGGTCCCGCCGCCGCCCGCCTCGCCGGGCGCCTCGGCGACGGGTTCATCTGCACCAGCGGCAAGGGCGCGGAACTCTACACCGAGACGTTGCTGCCGGCATTGGCCGAGGGCGCGGAGAAGGCCGGTCGCGACGCCGGGTCGCTCGAGCGGATGATCGAGATGAAGGTCTCGTTCGACACCGACTTCGGCCGGGCGATGGAGGACACGAAGGTCTGGTCGGCGCTCGCGCTGACCGCCGAGCAGAAGATGGGCATCCACGACGCCGTCGAGATGGAGGAGGCCGCGAAGCTGGCCGAACCCGTCGCGCACAAGCGATGGCTGGTCTCCGCCGATCCCGACGAGCACATCGAGCAGATCGCGCCGTACCTCGCCTACGGGTTCAACCACCTCGTCTTCCACTTCCCGGGCCCCGACCAGGAGGCCGCCATCGCCCGCTACGGCGAGGTCATCCTCCCTCGGCTGCGCGCCCGGTTCGCGTGATGGCGATCCCGGAGGGGTTCCCGCAGCCCGAGGCGGTCCTCGAGCAGGAGGCGCGCCTGGAGCTGCCGTCGTGCTCCGTCGAGGACGCGCTGGGCATCGGACAGTGGCTGCTGGACCGGGCGGTCGAGCGGTCGCTGGCGGTGACCATCGAGGTGTGGCACGGCGACCGGCTCGTCTTCCGTGCGGCCCGGCCCGGCACCGATGCGCACAACGACCTGTACCTCGCCGGCAAGCTCCGTGTCGTGCGCCACTTCCGGCACTCGAGCCTGTACGAGCGGGTGCGGCACCTGGCTGCCGACACGACCTTCGAGGCGGCGACGTCGATGCGCTTCCCCGAGTACGCGCCGCACGGGGGCGGCGTGCCGCTCGTGGTGCGCGGGACCGGGATGGTGGGGGTTGCGCTGGTCTCCGGGTTGCCGCAGCTGGCTGACCACGCGTTCGTGGTGGAGGCGCTCGAGGCGTTCCTGGCGGCGCACCCGGGCTGATCTCCGGGCTCCATGTCCGGAGCCGCGACCGCCGGGCGCTACCGCCCCCCGCTGCGGCGCCGACGGCCCGCGCCGGC